>NZ_JACSMC010000016.1:0-60437 GCF_018618435.1 Exiguobacterium sp. s150
GGGCGTTTTAGAGACTTGTACTTGTCTATGGAATATATATACCCGAATGTCGGATGTTCTTCACATCCGAACTCACTTTCATCCCATGCCTAAAGGCGGGCTATGCCCGGTATCGGCTTTCCCGTTCGTAAAATCTGTAAAGGAATGAGACGGACATGAAATACGAACAGCTCGCACGCGACATTATCCAACAAGTCGGCGGCAAAGAGAACGTCAACAGCGTCGTCCACTGTATCACCCGTTTGCGGTTCAAATTGAAAGATGAAAATAAAGCCAACACAGAAGCCATCAAAAATATGGACGGTGTCGTCACCGTCATGAAGAGCGGCGGCCAGTATCAGGTCGTCATCGGCAACCACGTCCCGGACGTGTATAAAGCGGTCGTTGAAGTCGGCGGCTTCCAAAACCAGTCACCTGTTGAAGAAGAGGACGGCCCGAAAGGATCCCTATTCAGCCGATTCATCGATATCATCTCTAGCATTTTCACCCCTGTCCTCGGCGTCTTGGCCGCGACCGGGATGATTAAAGGGTTCAACGCCCTCTTCATCGCCCTCGGTTGGCTCGACGCCACATCCGGAACGTATCAGCTGTTGAACGCCATCGGCGACTCGCTCTTCTACTTCTTCCCGATCTTCCTCGGCTATACGGCCATTAAGAAGTTCGGCGGCAGTCCGTTTATCGGGATGGCCATCGGGGCGGCGCTCGTCTATCCGACGCTGTCGACGCTCACGGCCGGTGACCCGCTCTACACCGTTTTCGCCGGCACCATGTTCGAGTCACCGATTCACATCACGTTCTTCGGTGTGCCGGTCATCTTGATGACGTATTCGACATCGGTCATCCCAATCATCATCGCGGCGTTCTTCGCAGCGAAGCTTGAGAACTTCTTGAAGACGGTCATCCCGGACGTCGTCAAAATGTTCATCGTTCCATTGTTGACATTGCTCATCATCGTGCCGCTCACGTTCATCTTGATCGGACCAATCGCGACGTGGGCCGGCATGTTGCTCGATAGCGCCACGGTCGCCGTCTACAACTTGAGCCCGCTCATCGCCGGGATCTTCCTCGGTGGTCTCTGGCAAGTATTCGTCATCTTCGGATTGCACTGGGGACTCGTCCCGGTCGCCATCAACAACTTGACATCACTCGGATCAGACCCGATTCTCGCACTCGTCTTCGCAGCCTCATTCGCGCAAATCGGTGCCGTGCTCGCGGTCTTCCTCCGCATCAAAAATCAAAAGATCAAGACGCTCAGTATCCCGGCCTTCATCTCAGGCATCTTCGGTGTCACCGAGCCGGCCATTTACGGGGTCACACTCCCACTTAAGAAACCGTTCATCATGAGCTGTATCGGTGGTGCCGTCGGTGGGGCCATCATGGGCATCATGGGTACGCAAGTGTATATCATCGGTGGTCTTGGCGTCTTCGGCTACCCGTCGAACATCTCACCGGAAGGCATCACGACCGGCTTCTACGGCTCACTCATCGGGACAGCAGCTGCCTTCGTCGTCGGTTTCGTCTTGACGTACTTGTTCGGTGGCGTCAATAAAGCGGTCGCCGCAACGCCACAACCCGAAGTCACACCGGTCGCACAAGAAGTATCCGCGACGAAAGTCGGCCAAGAACAGATCCTTAGCCCGCTCGCCGGGAACGTCGTCAACTTGAAAGACATCTCGGACGTCGCCTTCTCATCGGGCTCACTCGGCCAAGGTGTCGCCATCGAACCGACAGAAGGCAAGCTCGTCGCCCCGGTCTCGGGTACGGTGTCCGCCCTCTTCCCGACACATCACGCCATCGGCATCACGACCGAGACAGGGGCCGAGGTATTGATTCACATCGGCATGGATACGGTTCAATTGGAAGGGAAACATTTTAAAGCACACGTCACGCAAGGCGAGTTCGTCGAGAAAGGACAGCTGTTGATTGAGTTCGACGTCGACGCAATCAAACGCTCAGGCAGGGCCCTCACGACGCCGGTCATCGTCACGAACCGGAAAATGATCTCTCCGAACAAAGCGTCACACGTCCAAACGGGCGAACCGATTTTCGTCATCAACGAATAATTGTGGGAGGGCCCGTCCCTCCCCTACTATAGAAAGGATGGATTTGATGAGTTTTCCAAACGGATTTTTATGGGGCGGCGCCATCGCCGCGAACCAAGCTGAAGGTGCGTACTTAGAAGGCGGTAAAGGATTGACGACGGTCGACTTGTTGCCTACGGGTAAGAAACGGTTCGACGTCATGTTCGGCGACTTGCCGTCACTCGAGCCCGTGCCGGGTGAGTTCTACCCGTCGCACGAAGCGATCGACTTTTATCATCGTTATAAAGAAGACATCGCGCTGTTCGCTGAGATGGGCTTCAAGGCGCTCCGCCTATCGGTCTCATAGGCCCGCATCTTCCCGAACGGGGACGACGCCGAGCCGAACGAGGAAGGGCTCCAGTTTTACGACGACGTCTTCGATGAGTTGTTGAAGCACGGCATCGAACCGGTCGTCACGCTCGCTCACTTCGACGTGCCGGTCAGTCTCATTAAAAACTACGGCAGTTGGCGCGACCGTCGCCTCGTCGATTTCTTTGAGACGTACGCGATGACGCTGTTCACCCGCTACAACGGCAAAGTGACCTATTGGATGACGTTCAATGAGATCAATATGTTGCTGCACTTGCCGTTCATCGGTGCCGGGCTCGTGTTCGCAGAAGGTGAAAATAAGCAGCAAGTGAAATACCAGGCGGCGCACCATCAGCTCGTCGCGAGCGCGAAAGCGGTCAAGGCGGCGCACGCCATCAACCCGGACATGCACGTCGGCTGTATGCTCGCGGCCGGTCAGACGTATCCGTACTCGTGCAATCCGGACGACGTGTTGGACGCGATGGACAAGGACCGCGAATCGTTCTTCTTCATCGATGTGCAGTCGCGCGGCGAGTACCCAGGCTACGCAAAACGTTATCTCGATGAACACGGCATCACGCTTCAGGTGGAAGACGGCGACCTTGACCTGTTGAAACAACATACGGTCGACTATATCGGTTTCAGTTACTACGCGAGCCGGACGACGAGCACGGACCCGGAAATCAACAAGACGACGGAAGGCAACGTCTTCAGCTCGCTCGAAAATCCGTATCTCGAAAAGTCGGAATGGGGCTGGACGATCGACCCGACCGGCTTCCGCATCACGGCGAATCAGCTGTATGACCGTTACCAGAAACCGCTGTTTGTCGTCGAGAACGGACTCGGTGCCGTCGACACGCCAAAAGACGGTTATGTCGAGGATGACTACCGCATCGACTATATGACGAAGCATATCGAACAGATGCATGAGGCCATCAAAGACGGCGTCGAGATCCTCGGTTACACGAGCTGGGGGCCGATCGACTTGGTGAGCGCCTCGACCGGTGAGATGAAGAAGCGTTACGGCTTCATCTACGTCGATAAAGACAACGCTGGAAACGGCACGCTCGTCCGCTCGAAGAAGAAGAGTTTCGATTGGTATAAGCAAGTCATTGCAACGAACGGAGCGGAACTGACGCTTGCGGCATCCGTGGAGAAATGAGAAAAGCAGCTTCGGCCGGATTCGGCTGAGGCTGCTTTTTCTTATCTGACGACTTTACTCGTCTTCTTCATTCCTTCGTATCCGGTTTGGGTCATGCTCACCGTGATGACGGTGCCCGTCTTTTGTTTCGGAATCGTCAATCGGTAGTTCCCTTTCGCATCGACTTTCACCGGCTTGCTGATCGCTTTCGTCCCGACAAAAGCCTGAACGGTCGCGTTCCGATTCCCTTTCCCGGTCACAGCCGTTTGCGTCGATTTGACCGCATTGATTGTGAACGAAGGGAACGTGTTGAGCACTTTCGTCGAAGTCAAACTCGAAGCGTTCCCGGCAGCATCGCGAGCGCGGACAGCGACGGTCGCACCCGCTTTCGTCGTTTTCACGTTATAGGCATACACCCCGGTCGAGCTCGCCTTCGTCGTGTACGTCCGCCCGTCATACGTAACCAGTACAGTCGCACCCGCTTCTGTCTTACCAGTCACTCGTGTCGACTTGTTCGTCAGCGTGAGAATGGTCGGCTTCGTCGGTCCGACCTTGTCAATCGTGAAGGAAATCGAGCTATAGTTTCCGGCTGCATCCGTCACGCGAAGCGCATATGTACCAGAGGCGCTCACTTGCGTGTTCGTACGGAACGCCTTGCCATTAAGCGTCGCCGTCCCTTCATTGAAACGAATCGTGACGGATTGGTTCGTCAGTTGGTTCGCCGTGACACCGGTGACGACAGGCCGCGTTCGGTCAATCGTGAACGTCTCAATCGTCTCGTTTCCGATTGAATCGACGAGACGGAGCGTGTACATACCTTCCCGGGAAATACGTGTCCCTGATACAAACGGTTGCCCGTTCAGCGTCGCCGTCCCTTCTGTAAAGAGGGGTGCGACTTCACGGTAATGTGTCTTCCCTTTCGTCAAACCGCTTAAAGTAGGAGATGTCGCATCAATCGTGAAACGGACGACCGTCTCGTTCCCAGCTTCATCGACGACGCGCAACGTGTAGCTCCCGTCTTTTGTAATCGCTTGGCCAGACGCGAACGGGACGCCGTTCAATGTGGCCTTTCCTTCGCTGAAGCGCGGTGTCGCTCCAACATATGCCTTCCCATCTTCGACACCAATCACTTCGACCTTCGTCCGGTCGATGGTGAAACGAATCTCCGTCACGTTTCCTGCTTGATCTGTAACGGCGAGCACGTACACCCCTTCCTCCGTGACAATCGTGCCGCTTGTGAAGACTTGTCCGTTTAGCGTCGCCGCTTCGTCAAATATAGGTGTGATGTCTTGATTGAACGTCCCGTTCGTCACACCTGTGACGAGCGGTGCGGTCCGGTCGATCGTGAACGTATGCGTCGTGGTGTTTCCAGCTTTATCTGTCACGATGAGCGTGTAGGCACCGTCCGCCATGATCGGCGTCCCGGATAGGTATGGCTTCCCGTTTAAAAGCGCTACACCTTCATTGAAGGTCGGTGTCACGACTTGATTTGTCACACCGTTCGGTACTCCCGTCAAAACAGGCGCTTTTTGATCTAACACGAAGCGCATCGTTGTCTGATTGTTCGCTTCATCTTTGACAACTAGCTCGTAAGTGCCGTCCGTTTCCACACGGACAGGCGACGTGACGACATTGCCATTCAACGTCGCTGTCCCTTCGTTAAATGTGAACAAAATAGGTTGAGCGTAGAACTGGTCATGCGAGACACCGGTCACGATTGGAGCGATGACGTCTTGAATTGACTTCGTCCAAAGATCACTCGTCAACATCCCGTGAGTGGCTTGGACGGAGAACGTAGAGTTATTCGTTAGACGTAGTGCGTCGAAGACGAAACGACCCGTTTCATCGGTCATGACTGTAGAGGTGTTTGCGCCGAGTGACAATGTCACATATGTACCCGGTTCCGCCGTTCCTTGAATCGACGTATCTCGATTCGTCACAGGGTTAATTGTCATGACTTCATATCGACGTGATATGGTCTCAGACGTACGGTCAATCTCATCTTTGGCATAAACAGAGAGGCTCACCGTCTTGTCGAGAGTGAAAGGTCCTTCGTATACAGATGATTGGTCGTCACGTGTGACATGAATCGTTCCATCGGTCGTCGTCAATCCAACCGTCTGACCTTTCAAATAGATGCCACTGTCGAGTGTGGCAGTTACAATCGGAGCATCCGTTTTATACACTCGATACGACCATCGATGAATCTTACCGTACATATCAGTCATCGAGAAACGTAAAGTTTGGTCTTGCGGCGCCTTCATATCAACACGAAATGTTCCGTTTGCTTTTGTTTGGAGCGGTTCTCCGTTCAAGTAGAGAGTCGACAGCGGAATGAAGGATCCCGATATTGACACCATGTCGTCTTTTTCGAATACAGGTGTGGCTTCAAGTCGGAATGGCAATGTGTCATACAATTGATTCGTCGCGGTTTTTGAATATACAAGATTCGATCCTGATATTACGACCATCCCATCTTGGGAAGGTGTATAGTAGCCGGTAATAAAATAAGTTCCACGAACTTGCCCATATGCTGTCACACCTCCAGTGAGCAGCAACCGCCCGCCGACATATACCTTTCCGGTGAGGACCGTACTTTGGCCGAGCGTCAATGTGACGCCTGGCATGATGTACACATCTTGGTTCACGGTTGTGTTAGTCCATTTTTCATTTGATGTGACAATGCGCGCATCGATAGGCGTTATGGGAGCGAGCGTTTTAATCGTAACAGATAAGCCTTCCGTCACCGTCGTTTCATTCCCGTTCATATCTTTTATACGCAAAGATTGAAGTTTCCAAATCGCAGCTTCTTTAGGGAACTCGTTACGAGGCAACTCCATGTTAAACCCATCTGTCGTGACATTCGTACTCGATAACGTCATCGTTTCATCGGACTCGTTCACAAACGTGGCATCAACTGACTTCAATTTTGAATTGTCAGAAGTGAAGACGGTAAACGATTGGAAGCCATCGTCGTCCAATTCAAATGAAGTTGATTCGATTTTTTCAAAAATAGGAACCGTGTTGTCCTCAATTAAATCAAAATTATAATCGCTAAAATCTTTTTTATTCCAGGAATAAAGAACTTTGTCATGATTCGAATTGTATGTCGTCAAGTAGTTCCCCATGTTGTCATAAATAGAAACGTAATAGATAATCCAGGTCCCCGACTCGTCGTTTGACGTCATCGCGAGCTGTCCCCGATACTTCCCGTCCTCGCCTAACGTCAGACGTACACTTTTCGTTTTGGCTGTGACCGGGCTACTGTAGTAGACATCGACCGTACGAATTCCGCTTCCCTCATCAAAAGCGTCAATTGTGATGCCGACGCTCTCCCATGGCAAGACGGATTTCTTGTCGAGGCTGATGCTCTTCAACATCGGCTTGACCGTGTCCACCTGCGTTCCATTCAATTCGAAGTTATACTCGCTGAAGTCTCTCTTGTTCCAAGATGAAAGCACATTGCTATGATTCGAATTGTAAATTTCTAGATAGTTCCCCATGTTGTCGTATATCGACACATGATAGATGATCCAGGTCCCCGACTCGTCGTTTGACGTCATCGCGAGCTGTCCCCGATACTTCCCGTCCTCGCCTAACGTCAGACGTACACTTTTCGTTTTGGCTGTGACCGGGCTACTGTAGTAGACATCGACCGTACGAATTCCGCTTCCCTCATCAAAAGCGTCAATTGTGATGCCGACGCTCTCCCATGGCAAGACGGATTTCTTGTCGAGGCTGATGCTCTTCAACATCGGCTTGACCGTGTCCACCTGCGTTCCATTCAATTCGAAGTTATACTCGCTGAAGTCTCTCTTGTTCCAAGATGAAAGCACATTGCTATGATTCGAATTGTAAACCTCTAGATAGTTCCCCATGTTGTCGTATATCGACACATGATAGATGATCCAAGCCCCTGACTCGTCGTTTGACGTCATCGCGAGCTGTCCCCGATACTTCCCGTCCTCGCCCAACGTCAGACGTACGCTCTTCGTTTTGGCTGTGATCGGGCTACTGTAGTAGACATCGACCGTACGAATCCCGCTTCCCTCATCAAAGGCGTCAATTGTGATGCCGACGCTCTCCCCTGGGATGACGGATTTCTTGTCTAGACTAATACTTTTTAATTCCGGCTTGATTGTATCCACTTGCGCATTCACGATTAGAGAAAAAGAATCGATGTGGGCGCCAAAAAGTAGCATAGTGCAAATGAGTAAACTTATAAATTTCTTCACATGAACATCCTCCTTATATTACTTCGTTCAATCTTTGTATATCGTACAGAAACAGCTAGACAACCGTCGTATATAGTTAATTCTAAAATCAACCTAACCGCCTTTTCATATATTTGCCTCTTCTCTTTAATCAATGTGTATGTTTTTGAATATGAATCCTATAAATCCCAACTAAAAATATAGCACGTTTCTCAAAAACGGAATGACCTATTTTTAAAAACAAGTGTATGATTCAACAAAAAAGAGCGAAGCATGATTTGCTTCACTCCATTCTTCAATGATAGTTGTTACTCGCCACCGGATACTTCCCTTCCTCCCACGTATGATCCGCTCGAAGTGTCGCATCAGACACTAAGAAGTAATCGTACCCGACTTCCCCTGGCCGGTTCGGGACGGGATCGTTCCACGTCGTGTCGAGATGATACCAGTCCCCGTCAAGCTTCACGAGGTTCCACGCATGCAGTTCCGTCCCCGCCTCCCCCGAGATATATCGTGTCTCGACGCCTGCCGCTTCCAATAGAAGCAACGTCGTCAGCGCATACCCTTCGCACACACCTTCCCCGTTGAACAGAATCGAATACGGCGTATACGGGTTCGCCGTGCTATCCAAATTGTACGCGGTATTTAACACGACGAAGTCGTTCACGTATTTCACTTTCTCATAATCGTTCAGACCGATCGGCATCTCTTGAATGATGCGCTCGACGCGGGCTGCAATTTGATGGGACTCCTCGGTCGTCATATCGTATGCCAACTTCATGTCGAGGTCGACATAGCCACCGTGGTCCCGGTATTGACTCTCCCCGCCGCGCGACAAACGGAAGACATAAATGTGGTTCGCCTCGAGCCAGTCCCACGCCGATTCCATCGTCTCATCAAAATCGTTCGTCTTGCCGACGTACCGGATCTGGAACGACTCGTCGAATCGGCTCATATGATAAGCGAGCGCCATCCCGAGTTCTTCTGATGACGTGATTTGTCTCGGCAGTTCGAACGTGTCCCCGAGCAGCGCCGTCGTCTCGCTCACGACATGTTTCGGTCCGAACCAACTCGTCATATCCGTCTCCGAGTAAGCGACATAGCCGCTCACCACACTCATGCTGAGCATGATCAACGCGAGCACACCACGACCAGTTACGACGATGGATGACCAGAGCGAGGAGCGCTTGTTTTTGATCAACCGATTCAATTCATCGTTCACGAGTTCATCGAGTTTCGACCGCTCCATCTTCACCTTCGGATATAGTTGGAACAAGACACCTCGATAAATTGGATCGAGTAACTCGAATTGTTGCGCTGGATTATGTTTGCAACGATCCAACTCGTGCCTCATGGGACGAAGTTTCCGTCTTAACGCCAAATGGACGAGCAGCCGATTGCGGCTGTTTTGAAACAATAGGAAGAATGCCCCTCCCGCCACGAGCATAATCATCAGATACATGATGCCGTTCATCCCTGACCTCCTCTTTATTTTGTATGCACCTTACATAATAATCACCATACATTAACCCATTTGTAAGTATATAACACCTTTATAAGAAATATATGGGATTAATTTTCGTGACTTTCACTAGCAAAAATAATTCGGATAAAGGAGTCCATCATGACCTATTCACTCGACACCATTCTACAACTTGAAAACACACCAGAGTTCAACAAACTCGATCAACAATTCAATGAGTTTAACCCGTTCAAAATACTACGCGTCGCCAAATACGAGATTCGCCACTCGAACGTGCTCGCATGGCTTTTCGACCCGAGCGAGAATCATCGGCTCGGAAGCTTCTTCTTACGCAATGTGCTCATGAATCTTGTGACGAGAGCCGACAACGAAAATAAAATCGATGAATTTCCCTACTTGTCATTCGCCCATGCGTCATTACCCGATGTTGTCGTCCATCGTGAGTGGTCGACGAACGGGAATGGGGCGGTCGATTTACTTATTGAAATTCCAACGTTAAGTATCGTCCTGCTTATCGAAAACAAAGTTCATTCAGCTGAATCCTCAGGTCAGTTGGCCCGTTATTTGACTAGCGTGACGAATCACTATCCAGAATGGAACGTTCTCCCTGTGTTCTTGACACTGTCGGGTGATACGCCGTCGCACGATGCGTACTGGATGTTGACGTACGAGGACGTGCTACGCATCATCAAGCAAGAACTTGAATTGAACCGCGCTACAATCGCCGACAATATCCACGACTTCTTGTCATACTATGTCGCCCTCCTCGAAGAACGACTCGTCGAGGACGAAGACACGGCAAACATGGCGCTCCAACTGTATCAAGACTATACATCGGCCATTCATTTATTGTATGCGAACGCCAATCCGGCGAAGCAAAAACAAATCGAACTTCGTCAGGCAGTCAAGACGCTCGCCACGTTCGATGCCGAGACGAAACGTCACTTGCTTCTCATCTATAACAGAAAGCGCCAGACGATCAACTACATCTTCGAGACAGGCGGCAACATTCTCCGTCAAGCGTTCCTCGATTTTGTTGACACGCATGGCATCACGGTTCACTCACCGCACGCGCGTGTCCCTCATTTCGTCATGGACGACTGGATGCCCTACTTGGAACGGATGGACCGATTAAATCGTTATTGGCTCAACTATGGACTGATTATCTGGTTCGAACGAAAAGGCAGCAAGCGTCTCAAGCTCTACGTCGAAGTCGGCCCAATCGATTATAAGGAGCGCCTCCCACTTCTAGAAGCGCTCGAAGCGAAGAACATCTCGTTCTGGAAGTCCGGAAAACAAGAAGGGAAGAAGTTCACCCGAATCTATACCGAGACGACCGACGTCTCCGATTGGACGAACGCAACCGTCGTGAAAGAGGCGATGACGTCATTGATTGACGCACCCGCGTTTCGGTCGTTCAGCGCAACCGTGACCGACGTATTGGAAGACCTGTATACAATCAACGTCTAAAAAAGACCATCTCCCCTTTCACAGGGTGATGGTCTATCCTTCGTCTCGTCTCAAAAGGTGATTCTGGCTTTGCCATCTACAATCATATTTGTGAACTGAACGTTGTCGAGCTGACTTCGATCGCTTTCATCACCAAAAATCATTCTGACGTAACGGGATTGGTCCCGCGAATCCCGCACTGCATTCACAAATTCAAGGATGTCCCCTACGTTTTGATTGGACAAGACGTGAGAAAGCAGTCGGTCAAATGAGTAGAGGCGGTAGCCATCTAAAAACACATAATTATCTTGCATGAACAGGAGCTGTAATAAACGCTCATTTCTCGCAAGCATCTGGCGCACTTTGAACACACCCGTCTCTTCATTGCTTAACACAGTCACAGACTGCGCACCATTTGACAACAAGGCACAGACGAGTAAATGGATGACACGCTCGCCGCAGTCTTTTTGAAACGAATGAATCCCTTCTTTCATACCATGAACAGTCGTTGCAGCAGCAACTCGATCTAACAAGTCTGGGTTCATGCGCACCGTCTCCATTGTGACGAGGCGGAACTTAATAAACCCTTTGTCCAGACTGGCAGCCCCTTCCGTCATGATGTCATAGACGGCTTGAAAATCGATTCGCACGATTTTACATGCTCCGGACAGTTGACTAAATAAATCGCCATACCACCCCGCATATTGTTCAGAAGTTGTCTGCTCTGACCTTGCACTTTCTTCAAAGATGATGTCAGGTATGAAAAAAATGGCCTGCTCTTTTGTGAATGCAGCGATCATGACTCCAAACTCGTCTGGACAATCTCTAGCTACAGTGGCCAATTTAGTCAACAACATATTATCCAACACATACAGGGTGTGGTCTGCGCCATAACCCCAATCTGTTGTCACATAGGAACGAATCGCGTCATAGACTGGATTGTCAAAAGACCAAGGTTCAGTCATACCGATCGCGCTCCTCACGTATTTGCTGTTGGAGCGTGGAAGCGCGATTTCGGATGCTCGCTAAGTCACTCTCCCGGAGTCCAGACGTAATCGCAGGATCTTTCAACATTTCATCCAAATCGTCTAACTTGATCACTAATGTGGGTTGCAAGATGGAATGGTCAAAGTCATCAGGCAACTGTTTCTGATAATCGTAGTCAATCAAACCAAGTGCCTCTTCTTCTTGAATCAAACCGTCCTGCAATAACTTGATGACAATCACCTTGAACGGCACTTCAAAAATAGGGATGAGATGAAGCACCCAATCGACTAACGGACGATGTCGTAACGTGTGCGTCATTTGTTGAAACAAGTCACGAAGAAGTCGACCATCCACTAACAGTTCTGCCGCGAATAGGTTCGCCTGCCTCTCATGCTCATTTAATACCGAGTCTTCAAAAAAAGTTTGAATCGCCGCATTTTTTATTTTTGATTGTTCATATTTGAAATGATAGTATTCATGCACCCAGACGAAGTTTTCATATACGCGAGGTTGTGCTGTATTAATATGAATATAAAATCGGTGATTTCGATACGTCACCATCCCGCCGTAGTTCGGGAACGAGCTTGGGAATAAAATAACGTTCGCTTCCTGCATCAAATAATGTTTAATCATTTCCACAGGCTTATAGCGAAACAGCAAATTCGTTTCTTTCGTTTCTTCTACTTTACTTAAGACACCAGGCAACAGCCGGTGGTTTGACTCGACGACCTGTAGAAGATTGTCTTTTGTGATCACAATTCATTCACCTCGGCGACGGTATGAAGCGTATCGAGCAGATCAATGACTTCATCCAGTGTTTTGAAGGTGTGTTGCAACTGTTGCGCTTCCGAACCGGTCGAACCGACGTGGTAATTCGCAGCCGCTAACTGTTGTAAATTACTCGTCTTTTCAACTTCTTCAACAGACAACGGCGGGACAAAGTCTGCTTGATAAAAATACATCGGATCTTGAATGCGAAATAAGCGATTTAACTTTTCAATATTCCGAGTGACCTCTCCTTTTCCGGCCAACAAATTATAATACGTTTGTTTCGACATGCCCGCTTTTTCGTATACCCATTTATTCGTCTTATCGATTGCCTGAACGTAAGACTTCACATTTCTAGCGACCACTTCTTCAATCGTCATTGTTTTGTCGTGCTCCACTCTAATCACCCCTCTAAAAAAGTCTAATAAAAACATACTCAAATCGACTTGAACCTTGTTTTTAACACGTTAATATTCGTTTTATCTATTTAAAGTATACTATATATTTACCCATCTTAAAATCGGTGTAGACTCTTCCGTAGTGAATTCACGCAAAAAGCCTCACGACGTTTTCCACGTAGTGAGGCTCTTTGTTATTCTGCGCTAAACTTATAAACCGTCCTCGAGTAATACAACTCCCCCGGATTCAGTTCGATTGAAGTCGCCACGCCCGGATGGTTCGGCGCGTCCGGGAACGCTTGGGCTTCTAAACAAATGGCGCTATGCTTTTGCCGTCCTTCGAGCGTCACCGGGGTCTCTTCACTTAAGAAGTTCGCCGTGTAGACGACCATGACCGGCTGGTTCGTCTCGACGTCCATGACGCGTCCGGACACCGGGTCGTGCAATCGGGTCACCCCGTCCTTCAACAGGAACGGATGATCCAGTCCACCAGCCTTCACGATCGCCTCGTCCTCGGACGCAATCGCCGCGCCGACCTCTTTCCCAGCCCGGAAATCAAACGGCGTCCCCTCAACCTCGAGGAACTCGCCCGTCGGTAGCGACTCGTCATCTAACCGTGCCACGCGATCCGCTGGCAGCGTCAACACATGGTCGTGCACCGTCGGCCGTCCGCCGAGGTTGAAATAGTTGTGGTGGTTCAAGTTGACCCACGTCCGCGCGTCCGTATCGGCCGTCATCGTGACGACGAGCGCATCGTCGTCCGTCAGTTCATACATGACTTTGAAGCGAACATTTCCAGGGTAACCTTCCTCCCCGTCCGGACTGAGGTACGTGAAGACGATCGCTTGTCCGTCGACGTCCATGTCCCAATACCGGGCCGTGATGCCCTCCTCGCCGCCGTGAATATGATGCGGGTCCTCACTTGGGGTCAAAGTCACCCCATCAATCTCGGCGTTGCGGATCCGTCCGGCGATGCGTCCGACGACGGAACCCAGATAGACCGGGTTTTCTAAGTATTGTTTCGGGTCACCGTACTTCAAGATGACGGACTCATAGTTCCCGTCCCGGTCCGGCGCCGTCAACTCGGTCATGGCGCAGCCATAATCGATGGCCGACAGGCGCATGCCGTTTGCGTTTTCAATCGTTGCTTGTTTCACTCGCTCACCTACTTCGACTAGTTTATCTGTTCATTCCCGTAGAAGTAGTGTCTTACTCTTATTCTTGTCGTTCCGTCAAGACGATACTGTCAAAGAAGTCCCGGACGTGATAGTCATGCGGATACATCGACAACTCCTTCGCATAGGCGAAGTCGCCGAACAGCTTGTTCATCGTCATGTTCTTGTCGACGAGCGTGCCGATGACCCCGTTGAAGAGCCCCGTCGTCCGGACGTGGTTGCCGTGGACGGCGCCGATCGTCTTGACAAGCTCCGTTGTACAGACGTAGTCGGCGTTTTGCGGATGGAACGTGCCGTGATCTTCGTGTAGGATGAGGAGCGCCAAGAACTCTGATAGGTTGTCGACGTGGATCATGCTGCGGCGGTTCGGATAGTCCGGGAAGAAAGGCACTTTTCGCGCGAGCCCGGCGAGCTTGATGTAGTTCCCTTTCGAGCCGTTCCCGTAAATCATCGGCGGACGGACGTTCGCGACGCGGAACGATTCGTCCGCGAGCGCCTCGAGCTTCTTCTCGGCCTGGAGCTTGCTGTTGCCGTAGAAGTTCGTCGGCTTCGGTTCCGTGTCTGTCGTGATCATCTGGGCGTTCGAGGCGTCCCCGTAGACGATCATGCTGCTCAGGAAGATGAACTGGCTTACGCCGTCTCTCTTCGCCTTCGCCGCGACCTCGGCCGTCAAATCGGTGTTCACTTCGTAATAGAGGTCTTCCATGCTCTTATCCGTCGAGACGTGGGCGATCCCGGCCGCATGGAGGATCGCGTCATACCCCTCGAACGACTTCTCTTTCCATTCCCCGTTCTTCATCCCGACTGTGTCGACGTGGATGTCGTCCGCATACTTCGTTTCGACCCACTGCTTGAACGCGTTGCCGACGTAACTGCTCGCGCCGGTGATCAATACTCGTTTCATCTGTCGCCCTCCTCATAAAAAAGAACAACCGTCCCAGCCGAAGCGTGAAGCAGTTGTCTCTCGATGTGTTCATTTTACCATATGCCGACATTCGATATCATACCGATCGCAAGTAGAGCCACATCTCGCCACTTCCCCATGGTCACATCCCCTTGCCTCTTCGAATATTCATCGATATTCGTGGATTGGGTGTTGCTGTACGTACGCCTCTCGGCTCCATCTATCAATTGTAAGCCGATATCTCAAACAAGCCCGGGGCTTATGTGCGATAACGGCGCTGTCCCATCTCGGATATCGATGACTATACTCGAATTAACCTAGGAAAATCAACAGAGCGCTCGGAAATGAATCCATCCATGAACCAGCTTGATGACCAAATCGTAGAATGGGAGCCGATGATCCATTACGTCATCCGGCATCTCCACATCCACCCGAACGAACAAGAAGACTGCGCCCAAATCGCACGGATCGCGCTATGGGAGGCATTGAACCGCGGCTGCACGTTATCGAAGACGTACTGCTTCCAACGGATACGGGGCGCCATCCTCAACCACCAACAAAAGAACGCCCGACACTTGAAGCATGAAGTCGCGGCCGAGCGCATTCCGGAACAATGTATGACGTCCGAGCGTCGTCTGTTCGACTGGCTCGATGAACAACGGGTGTTGCTGTCACCACGCCATTTCGAGCTCCTCTGCCACTTGATTGACGGGACCGAGCAGACGCTACCGTATTCCGCGAGCCGCTTGCGGGCATATAAGGCCGACGTCCAACGGGAACTGCGAGCGGCAATAACCTTGAAGGAGTGATTGTGATGAAACGTGTGTTACTGAACGATGCGATCGACCTGTACTTAGAAGACTTGAAAGAACGAAAGGAGTCCCCGGAGACGACGCTGAAAAGCAAACGCAACACGCTACGGAGCTTCGCCGAGTATGCGACCGAACGGGGCGCCGTGTACATCCAAGACATCACCGAGATGGGCTATGCGATCCCGTACAAGAAGCAGTTGAGCGACAAGGCCGACAATACGGTCCGATCCTATATCATGCGCGTCCGTGGGCTGTTCACGTTCGCCGTCGAGCAGCGCTGGATGGAACACAATCCATTTGCCCGCATCGTCACGCGAGAAGGCGTCACCGAACCACCGACGATCATCAGCCGCGACCAATTGGATGTCGTATTGTATCACGCCAAAAACTACACGCTCTATACGATTTACCTCGTCGGGGGCGATGCCGGACTACGGATTAGCGAGATTTTGGACTTGGAACTCAATCACATCAACTTTGAAGAGCGCTTGCTCACCGTCATGAAAGGCAAAGGTGGCAAGACGCGCGTCGTGCCGATGACGCAGCGGCTCACGAAAGAGTTGAAGCTGTACATCGACGTCCGGCGCCCGAAGGTCGGAAACTCGAAACGCGTCTTTTTAATGCCGACCGGACGCGTCGTCCAGCCGGGATTCGTGAACAAAGACCTGAAAGAAATCGCGGCCGAACAGTTTGGGCTGAATCTGACGAGCCACATGTTGCGCCATAGCTTCGCGACGACGTTGTACGAGCAGAAAAAAGACATCGTCGGTGTCGCAGAGCTACTCGGACACAAGTCAATTAGCACGACCGAGCGTTACCTTCATGTGTCACGAGAGCGGACACGTCAGTTGATTGATGGGTTGAATCAGAAAAAGTAAAGGGTTAATTCACGACGGAAGTGAGTGATTTTAATTATTTCCGTCCAGAGTTATATAATCTTGGTGCGTCAATCAGTCCCTCAGTTGTCGGCTCCGTGTCTTATCTTTACTTAGGCGCGGAGCTATACTTATTCATCGAAGAAAACCAGGCGTTAAGTAAATTAAAATAGTAGACTATACAATTTTAATTTAAGACAAAGCATGAGGCGTTCAACCTCATGCTTTCACTTATTTCTTATCGTAGTAAGCTACATACCAATTCGCGAACTGTTGTAAGCCTTCTTCAATCGAAGTTTGAGGTTTGAACCCTACAGCTTGTTGAAGTTGATCCGTTGAAGCATAAGTAGCCGGTACATCCCCAGGCTTGATTGGTTCAAACTGTTTATCGAATTGAACATCCCTACCTAGTGCGTTGGTCAGCGCCGACTCTAACGTCTGAATAAACGTCATCAATTTTTCAGGATTGTTATTCCCAATATTGTAGACTTTATGTTGAACCTCACCTTCTGGCGGTTGACTCATCAATCGTTCGATTCCCTCGACGATGTCATCGATGTATGTGAAGTCACGATATAAATCATTTTCAAAATCACCGTTGTTAAAAATTTGAATGGGCTCATTCGCAAAATACTTATCGGCAAATCCAAAGTAAGCCATATCCGGTCGGCCTAAAGGACCATATACCGTGAAGAAACGTAAACCAGTCGCCGGAATCTGATATAAGTGACTGTACGTGTGTGCCATTAACTCATTCGACTTCTTAGTAGAAGCATATAAAGACACTGGTGTATCAACAAAGTCAGTTTCTTCAAACGGAACTTTCTTATTCGCTCCATACACAGAACTTGAAGAAGCATATACAAGATGGTCGACTGGATGATGGCGGCAAGCCTCCAGAATATTATAAAAACCAATCACATTGCTTTGAATATATGCATCTGGGTTTTCAATCGAGTATCTGACTCCTGCTTGAGCGGCAAGGTTTACAACGACGTTCGGCTCATATTTCTCAAAAGTAGACATGACCGTATCCTTATCTGCCAAGTCGCCTTTGATAAAGTCAAACTGTTCATACGAATTCAAATTATCTAACCGGGTGTGCTTGAGTTTTACATCATAGTAATCGTTAATATTATCAAAACCAATGACCTTACAGCCTTGTTCCAATAGCTTTTTAGATAAATAATATCCGATAAAACCAGCGGCTCCGGTGATTAAATATGCCTTACTCACATCAAGAGTTTTGTAGTTCACTATTTGTTGACTCCTTCGCAACTGCACGAGTAGCAGGTTTTCTTCCAATCGAATGATATTCGATGCCAGCTGCCTGCATGTCCTCGACGCGATAAATGTTTCTACCGTCGAAAATAAGCGGGGTACGCATCATTTTTTTATACATCTCAGGAGTCAACGCTTTGACTTCTCCCCACTCTGTGAAAATGAAGCAGACGTTTGCATCTTCTAGGGCTTCATCGATATTGTCGACGTATGTCATGCTCCCCTTACCGTGTTTCCCTTCTGGATAAACGCGAGAAAAGTTATCAGCACCGACAGGATCGAACGCAAAAATATCAGCACCTTGCTCTAATAACAATGGTACATTCTCTAAAGACGCAGCTTCACGCAAGTCGTCGGTACCTGGCTTGAATGTTAGTCCTAGGACGGCAACTTTTAAGCCGTTGAATGTGATAAGACGTTTGCTTGCCTTCTTATAAAGCATTGTCTTCTGATCTTGGTTCACATCAATCGCTGCCTTTACAGTTTTTAATTCATAGCCATTTTGCTTAGCGATGTATTCTAAAGCTTTCGTATCTTTCGGGAAGCAAGAGCCGCCGTATCCAATACCAGCATTCAAGAACTTGCTTCCGATACGTCCGTCATAGCTCATACCTTTAGCAACATCTTGAATATCCGCTCCAACAAGCTCGCAAAGATTCGCGATATCATTCATATAAGATATTTTAAGTGCAAGGAAGTCATTCGAAGCATATTTAATCATCTCGGCAGATCTTCTGTTAACAGACACAATCGGAATATTGAATGGTTCGTAGATTTTTGTTAGTAGTTCTTCTGCCCACTTGCTCTCCGTACCAATCACTATCCGTTCTGCATATAACGTGTCATGAACAGCAGAACCTTGAGCCAAAAATTCAGGGTTAGATGCAACTTCAACTCGGACATCATTTACTAAAAAATCTTGAATGAACTGTTCAACTTTATCGTTAGTACCCACTGGAACCGTTGATTTCACAACTACTAAGCAATCTTTTTCTACAGACTCAGCGATTTGACGAGCAACCGTAGCGATGTGAGAAAGATTTGCAGAGCCATCTGGTTGTTCAGGTGTTCCTACACCGATAAAGATAGCGTCGGCATTTTTATAAGCAGCTTTATAATCGATTGTGTAGTCAATTCGACCAAATTCATAATTTCTTATCATCAGTTCTTCTAATCCGGTTTCATGAATAGGAGAAACACCAGATTTCATTTTTTCAACTTTATCTTGGTTTATATCTACACATTTAACCATATGACCTATTTCAGCGAAACAAACGCCCGCAACTAAGCCAACGTAACCTGTTCCTGCCACAACAATATTCAACATTTATCCCCGCTCCTTCAAAGTGGTTTCCAATACTGCTGAATACCATTCATCTTTCGCCATAAAAATCCCCTTGTAATTAGCTATATTTTCATCTGTTAAGTTCCACCATTCCCAACCTAAAAGAAATGAAATCTGATCATCATCAAACCTCATTTTTATTAACTTAGCAGGAACACCACCCACTATAGAGTACGGAAGCACATCTTTAGTAACTATTGACCCTGCTGCCACTATTGCTCCGTCACCAATATTTACTCCGCGCAATATAATGCAATTGGCTCCTATCCAAACATCATTCCCAATTTCTGATCCTTTTTTTTGTTGAAATACTATTTGATTGTTCAAAATGTCGCTATTACCATAAAACCTTGGACTTGTTGAAATAAAATTAGTCGGATGCTCACTTGGGGAAATTTTACAATCATAAGATATAGAAGTGAAATTCCCTATTTTTACACCTTCGCTTATATAACTTCCAGAATTAATATACGAATGATTCCCTATGCTAACTCTATTTCTTACGCTGACATTTTTTGAAATTGAACTTTTTTTTCCTAAGCATAGTTCTCTTCCTATGTCAGAAGTTGATATTGTACAATTTATATATTTCAACCTGATTTTTTGCAATAAAATATACTTTATAATTTTTTTTATCAATTAGCTTCCTTCCTAACTATTGTTTAAGTTTATTCTACAAGTTTATACTTTTGTTCGATTACTTCCATAACGTCGTTTAAAGTTTTTCGTCCTAATTGAATATCGCTCTTTATGCAATAATTTAATCTAATATTTTTCGCTCTTGTAGATTCTCTTTGTCTCAGTATACTTTCATCTTCATCTAAAAAAAATATTTTACCTGGTAAATATTTATCCTTTATAAACTTTTTGAAATCAATCTCTTCTTTTGCACTTAATCTTATGGACCATAGCGCTTGAAACATTCCTTGATCAAAAATATAAGTATATTTTCCGTTAGAACATGATGAATATAAAGATAGAACAAAGAACCAATTGCTCCATACAATTAAGAGGTCTTTTAGTGTCTTTTGCCGAGAATTTAAAATCAACCAAGAATCATAGAAAAGTGTTCTTGGATGCAATATGGTATAAGAAAATATTTTTTTTATTTTAATAAAATTTCTTTTTAATGGGTTAATCGGAAGCATTTCATTGACTTTAATATAATGCGATTCCGTCCGATTAGCTTCAACCCAGCTACTTTTTCCCACAGCAGGCATTCCAAATAATTCTTCTATGCAAATACTTGTTTGTATATTTTTAATTGTGTACATTTTTTGCATCAATTAATCTCACTTTTCGTTTGTTTTAACACCTTATTGTAAAGAGATAAATAATTATTAGCTATTACTATAGGATTAAACTCTTTTTGCACTTTATCAAATGCTTTATTAACAATAAAATCTTTTAAGCTCTCATCTTCCAATATCCTTATTATTTTTGAAGACATTTCATTAATATCGTCATATTTAACCAAAAATCCAGTTTCATTTTCTGATATATATTCTGAAATTGATGGAAGGTCTGATGCTACGACTGGTGTTTTAGAAGCCATGGCTTCTAAAACAGAAATACCTAGACCTTCAGATTTAGAAGGAAATACAAAAACATCAGATAAATTTAGTAGTTGAGATATATCTTTTCGAAATCCTATCAAATGTACTTTATTTTCAATATCTAATTTCTTAACTTCAGACAATAATTCTTTTTCAGCATCACCAGATCGCCCTACAATTACTAGCGACGTATTAGGTTTTGTTTTTAAAACCTCGTAAAAAGCTCTGACCAAATATATTTGACCTTTTTGCTTTTTTAAATTTCCTACATTGATAATTATCGAATCTTGTTTAGAAATTCCTAAACTTTCTTTTAATCCATTGTTAATTATTTTTTCAGAATAATCATTTATTGATACAGGATTATAAATTGTAATGTTATCACAATTACTACTGTTTGACTTCCAACTATCTCTAACAGCATCAGAAACAGATGTCCTATGATCAGCTAGCCTATTAGTAAAATAGTAGCTAAGTTTTGTTATGTGATTATAGTTACTTTGCATACTGTGAAAAGTTGTTATAAGCCTACTTGACCTATTCTTACAAATTGCTGAAAAGAAATCTGCTCTTCCTAAATGAGAATGTATTATGTCAGGTTTTTGTTCTCTAATGAACTGTCTCAGTTTGTGAAAAGTGGAAATCAATTGACATTTATTAACATTTAAAGACTGCACTTCTACCCCGATTTTTTCAAATTCATCAAAAAGAGATGGTTCCTTATTAAATTTCTGTAGAGACAAAACCTTTACATCGAATTCATTACTAATATGAGGTGCAATATCTTTCAAAATATTAGGAATGGCACCTGGTCTAAAATGATTAATTATATAGACGATTTTTTTCTTCATTTTCACACCCCTTTAAAAAAAATTGAACATTTTATTTTAGTCCTTGCGTTTTAATTTCTTTTTATTAACGTAATATCCAATAGAAGCTAATGAAATAAATAGCCAAACTACTTTTTGTCTGTGCCTTAATGCGGTACCATAATTAGAGGTACCCCATGCAAATGGTAAAATAATTACAAGTAATATAATACTAATAGCGATATATAACTTGCAATTGTTTATTCGAATATACTTTAAATATTTAAACGAAAAAAATAAAAAGACATACATAGGTAACACATCAAGGATAAACCCGTAGAGATCATTAATACTTTTAAGTTGCCATGGAAATGGTGTAAGTAAAAAATATGTTATCCTTACTGGTGTTTGAATTATTAAATCCACAACCGAATCGGGTTGTAGATTCTGTAAATATCCAGTCCTGCCATCTATCGATTTTCTAGAAACAGTTTCTTCTATTTCAGTAACTGACAACTCTGGAATTTTTCTAAATACTAGTTCTCCAAGACTAATTACAGTCATCAAAATGATACTTGATATTATTATTTTAGTGAAAGAAATATTCCACTTTCCGTTTTTAGGGATAAAAAAAACATAATATAAAATATAGACTACTCCTAAGAAAATAACTCCAGAATGAAATACACTGGCTCCAATCAAAGAAATAATGGAAAGAAAAAATGTTTTTCCACTTCCATTATTAAACCACTTAATAAATAAATAGACAGAAAGAGCAGTCAAGAAATATATTAAACTTTCTCTTCTTGTAAAAACAGAGAACTGTACTAACCCTGGATGAAACGCCACTATTATCGCTGCTAATCTTGAAGCGTTTTGGTGATTTGAAATTTCAAACACCATTTTATAAACTACATATATTAATAAAACTCCTGCAACGAGGCTAATATGCTGAATCAACAGAGGATTTCGTCCAAAAAAGAAATATATAACAGCTATAAATTTTCTATAAAATTCGACTGGATAACTGAATATTTCAGCCAAGGTTGTTGATGTCGTTGCGATAAGCCATCCTGTCGCTTCAAAATTTACAGCATCATTTCTTCCAGAAGGTAAAATCCAATAGTATGCGTTTATTAAGGAAAGAAATAAGCGTATAATAAAACCTGCACCTACTACTATTATCAAATATGGATTATTTATTTGGCTTACAAATAGAAGTAAGAAGAAACTCATCATTATAATTAGAAAATAACTAATTAATTCTATATTAGTCGCAACTAAGAAGCCTAATATACAAGCACTCAGTACACTAATCATTGCAATATTGTCAATTCTATATTTCAATAAATTTGTTTTCACTTTTCACTTTCCTTTCTCTCTATACATTTTTTATCTTTGATTTATATATTATTCTTTCGACTTACTATAATTTTTTTCATTAGAATAATATAGAGAAAAATATGTATAAATCGAGAAAATATAATCGCATAAGCAGCTCCGGTAATCCCATAAGGTTTAACAAAAATATAACTAGAAACTAATGAGACACATAGAACAACTAGGCTTATATAAGTTTGATATTTCACTTCTCGAGCTGCGACAATAGAAATGTTAAGAATTGAACCTATAAAGCCAAAGAACAAAGCGAATGTTACTAATAAGAACTCTTTACTATATTGTGAAAAAGCCGATCCATAAATCATTTCAAGTATAAATTCTCCTTGAACATAAACGACCATTATAATCGTAAAAGAAAATAATGTCATTGCCCCAATAAACAGTAAGTTCATTTTCAAAAATTGATTAGTTTCTGCTTTATGATATGCATATGCAATTTTCGGTGCAGCTAGTTGTACTATAGGAGTAACAAACATAGTTCCTACTACAATAATGTAGTATAAAGCTGAAAATATACCCACATCTTCTACACTTTTATAATGTTCTAAAAAATATCTAGGAATATTAGTATTTAACGATATGATTAGTGATGTAATTCCTAAAGGGAATGCTATTTTCGCTATTTGAAGCACCGAAAAATCAAATCTAGGTGTAGTATCTATTATTTCCCCTAATTTTTTTAGATCATAATAAAAAAATCTAATTGCAGATACTAAACATAAACTAAATACAGACATAACCAAATTATTAGTGCTCATGTAAACAGTTCCAAAAATAATAGATATTAAAACAGCTTTAATCGCAAAAGATTTACCAATGATATCTATTTTACTTTCTTTTTGAAGTGCCCCCATCGATATATCACTTAAACCTTCAAAAAACTTAATTACTCCAACCATTAACAAAATAGCTGTCATATAAAGGCTATCACTTATTAAAAAGCTCAATAAAATAATGAAAATATATCCTAAAGATAAATGAACTATTCGAGCACCTAAATATTGTGTAAATTGATATTCATTCATTTCATCGGTTGCTAATAATAATTTTAACTGAAAACTGAAAAACAACATTATGGGAGCAGTAATAGCATAA
Organism: Exiguobacterium sp. s150; assembly: GCF_018618435.1. Taxonomy (NCBI): domain Bacteria; kingdom Bacillati; phylum Bacillota; class Bacilli; order Caryophanales; genus Exiguobacterium; species Exiguobacterium sp. s150. The sequence goes on from NZ_JACSMC010000016.1 coordinate 24,084, forward strand.
CTAAAAGTGTATAAACCTAAATCTTCCAAGGATCCAAACTTAGCAATCAAAGAGATTACAACCCATTGAGATAATGCATAAAGTAAATTACCAATTAAAGACCATGTTAATTTCGTCCTTAATCTAATGATTTTGTTAATCACTTTTTCCACCATTTCTTTCTATATAGCTGATAATATAAAAATGAAATACCATTTATAATAATCTTTTTCTTCTTAGTTTATTTTTAAAAAAAGAAAAGTATATACTATATTGAAATTTCAACTTCGCACATTTCATAATTAAACACTTGAAATTGTTTCCATATATTCTTCAACTACAATTTTTCTATCATAGTTCTTTTCAACTTTTTTTCTTGATTGTTTACCCATCTCTCTTCTTATATCTATATCTAAGTTTATAAACCGATCCATTTTCTCAATCAAATCCTTAACATTTTCTGGTTCTACTAAATAACCATTAATTCCATGATCAACTAGTTCACGGCATCCGCTTCTATTCGTTGTAATGATTGGACGTGCGGCTGCAGCACTTTCTAACAGTGCATTAGACAATCCTTCAGGATAATTTGAAGGATGAACAGTACAATGAGTATTTCTCAAAACAGTTCTGATATCTTTTATCATTCCATGATATTTTATTATTCCATTTCGTTGCATGCTTTCTAAAATTTCTTCATAATTCTCTTCGCAAAAACCGCAGATATGATAATGGGTCCATGGGTATTTCTCTTTTAATTTCCTCGCTGCTTCTAAATAAAGTTCAATTCCTTTTTCTTTCATTATTCTCGAAATAAATACGAAATGAATATCCCCATCTTGGTATGAGTATTGAAGTGGTTTGAATTGATTTAAATTCACTCCCGACCCTGGTAAAAGATAATTATTTGAAGAGAGTTTATTTTCTTCAAAAAATATTTTATTTTCCTCATTTTGGAAGTAAACTTTTTTAATTTTTATGAATGAGAATTTATAAAGAAGTTTTGTAATCTTTTGAAGAAAACCTTTTTTTTCTAAAGCGGTACCCAGACCAGTTATATTCGCGACGTATGGTGTTTTTGTTAATACAGAAGCGATGCCACCATATATATTTGGCTTAATAGTATATGTCAAAACAATTAGAGGTTTAATTTTTTTAATCATCTCAACATAAATATAAGTTAATTTAATATCGTCTACTGGGTTCTTTCCATGTCGAGATATATTAGTGTCAATGTGAATACATCCTAATGACACTAATTCGTTAATCTTCTCTCCATTCGGTGAAGAAATATATACTTCATAACCAGCGTCAAGTAACTTTTCCACCAACTCTTTTCTGAAGTTATAAATTACTATTTCATGATTTACTAAAAATAGAACTTTCTTTTTCACTTTTTCACCTTCCACCAAACTTATTAAAACGAGGGTATGTCACATTTTAAAAATAAATAAATAATTAAGGAGTCTTATTGTGTAGTACTACCTAGTTTACATCTTTTTTATTTTTATTTGTAACTATTCCTGTTCCACCTTCTAAAACACCGTCACTTTTCAACACACTTACAAATGTCCCTATAAAACATCTAAAATCCGTTGTTATTGACATTTTTTCTACATAATCTCCATCAAGTCTAGCTTTTATTTCAATCGAAAGTTCATCCCGCCCGTTAATTTGCGCCCATCCCGTGAGTCCAGGTAATATATCATTTGCCCCATATTTCTCACGTTCTTCAATCAAATCATATTGATTCCAAAGCGCAGGACGTGGCCCAATCACCGCCATCTCTCCTTTAAGAATGTTAATGATTTGTGGTAATTCGTCGAGACTTGTTTTTCGTAAGAATTTCCCGACTTTCGTAATGTACTGCTCCGGATCACCTAATAAATGCGTAGGTGTGTCTTTCGGTGCGTCGATTCGCATCGTTCGAAACTTCAAAATATTGAAGTGCGACTGATGAAGTCCGACTCGTTTTTGCTTGAAAAAGACCGGACCTTTCGACTCGAGCTTAATCGCAATCATAATTCCAATAAATAACGGTGCCAGTACAATCAGTCCAATTAGCGACAACATAAAGTCGATTTTCCGCTTCTGTTCAATATACTTCATCATTCACACTCCATTAATTAAACGGTTTCTTTTAGTTGATTATGCTCAACTGAATCGAGACAATCGTTTGCCCAATTGACGAGATATAGTCCGAGCGCTTCGCTGGTTTTCAGTTCGTTCATGCGATCAAGTTTCCCTTGTAAATCAGCTTCCTCTGTAACGATGCCTGTGAAAATCTTCGGATAGACCGCCTCGGGGTGCACTTCGCCTTCTTTCAACAACTCTTCAAACATCTTCTCTCCGGGACGAATGCCACTAAACTCTATCGAAATTTGATCTTCGGTAAAGCCACTTAACTTGATCATATTGCGGGCAAGTTCAACAATCTTAACCGGTTCACCCATATCGAGCACAAACACTTCGCCTCCGTCGGCGAGCGTCCCAGCTTGAATGACGAGACGACTCGCCTCAGGGATCGTCATGAAGTAGCGCGTCATATCCGGATGCGTGACCGTGACCGGACCACCTTTTTCAATCTGCGTCTTAAAGAGTGGGATAACCGACCCACGGCTACCGAGTACATTTCCGAAACGAACGACCGCATACTTCGTCCGACTCGTCTTCGCCAGGTTTTGGACAATCATCTCGGCGATGCGCTTTGTTGAGCCCATGACGTTCGTCGGGTTGACCGCTTTATCTGTCGAAATCATAACGAAACGGGCTGCCCCATATTCATCTGCCATCTCTGCGACATTTTTTGTGCCGTAGATATTATTCTTCACCGCTTCATGTGGGTTTGCTTCCATTAACGGGACGTGTTTGTGGGCTGCCGCATGGAACACGAGGTGCGGCGTGTGCGTCATAAAGACGTCTCGTAACCGCTCAACATCTTGCACATCAGCGATAACTGGAATCAGTTCGACATCCACTTTCAACTCCCGCAGTTCGCGCTCAATCAAATAAATACTGTTCTCACCGTGCCCAAGCAAAAGCACCCGTTCCGGACTGAACTTCAAAATTTGACGACAGATTTCGGACCCAATCGATCCACCAGCACCTGTCACTAATACCGTCTTTCCTTCCACTTCCGACTGGATGCCAGAAATGTCGAGTTCGACCGGTTCACGACCAAGCAAATCTTCAATCGACACTTGACGCATCTGGTTGACAGCGACCTTACCAGCTGCGACTTCTTCAATCATCGGAAGCGTATGCACGTTCGTACAGACTGTCTTCGCTCGCTTAATGATGGCGAGACGCTCTTGATAGCTCATCGATGGGATTGCAAAAACAATTTTATCGATCGCCTCGTTCTCGACAACTTGTTCTAACTGCTCAATCGTCCCGACAACACGTACCCCATTGACCGTCAACGTTTGGAGATGACGATTGTCATCAATAAATGCGACCGGGTTCATGCGATGGTTATCCGACTGTTGGATTTGTCGAACCAACATGCGTCCGGCTTGTCCGGCCCCGATGACGAGCGTTCGTTTCACATCTTTCCGGCGTTTCATGTTGCGGCCGAGAAAAATGGAGTATTGCTGCTGTTTCCACGTAACATAGACGCGTGAGCCTAAGCGAATCCCTCCAAGCATAAGAAGCGACAAACAAAAACTGAGGAACAGCATCCGCTCCATCGCCTCACCGTATACCGCGAATTGAATGAGCAGTAACGTGACCGTACTCATGAATAATGTCGAAGCGAGACGGATCGCCTCGGACATGCTTGCGAAGCGCCACGCCACCTGGTACAACCGGCTCACCCCGGCCATGACGATAAAGAGGGCGCTATAAAGGAATGCAGACTCTAAAAAGTGGTTTTGATCGATATTTTGAATGAATTCAACTGGATATAAGAAAAAATAAGTCAGTACCATCGACGACAAAATTGCGATGATATCAAGCGTGACCAATAGACCGGTCCGTAAAGATTTACGACCGAGTTCAGGAATCGACAATCGGTTTCCCTCCCCTTACTTGACTGCACTCATTGCAGTTTGTTCTTCAACTAATTGCGTGATCATCTTCAAGACGTCATTTCGAAGATCGTCACGGTTCAACGCAAACTCGAGCGTCGTCTGGATAAAGCCGAGCTTTTCGCCGACGTCGTAACGTTTGCCGTCAAACTCGTAGGCAAAGACGCGCTGCACTTCATTCAAACGCGTGATGGCGTCCGTCAATTGAATCTCGCCGCCCGCACCCGCGTCTTGTGTCTCTAAAAACTTAAAAATTTGCGGTGTGAACAAATAACGGCCGAGAATCGCCAAGTTCGACGGTTCCGTCCCAGGTGCCGGTTTTTCGACGAACGACTCGACTTTATGTAACCCGCCTTCAAGCGTCGATTGAAGGTCGACAATCCCGTAACGATGTGTCACGTCACGCGAGACCGATTGCACGCCGATAATCGAGCTTTCCGTTTTATTGTATTGCTCAATCAATTGCTTCGTACACGGCACATCCGCCTGGACGATGTCGTCGCCAAGCATGACGACGAACGGTTCATCTCCAATGAACGCTTTCGCCTGCAACACCGCGTGACCGAGTCCCATCGGTTTCGATTGACGGATGAAGTGGATGTTAATATTCGTCGTCTCTTCGACGAGCTTCAAAAACTCCGACTTTCCTTTTTCGATCAACGTCTGCTCGAGCTCGGGCACGGAATCGAAGTGATCTTCAATCGCACGTTTGCCTTTCCCCGTGACGATCAAGATATCCTCGATACCCGACTCAACCGCCTCTTCAATGATGTATTGAATCGTCGGCTTATCGACGATCGGCAACATCTCTTTCGGCATCGCCTTCGTCGCCGGGAGGAAACGTGTACCGAGACCCGCCGCCGGGATGACGGCTTTTCTCACTTTTTTGATTGTCATGATACTCCTCCTCTGTATATGAAACTATTAATTATCTAAACCATATAAAAAAGGATGCATTTAACATCCCTTGAAAATTATAAATTAAGGTTATCACGTTATTGCTTCTTAAAAAACCAATGATAGGGAATTAAAACCTAAAATCGTTCGACAACTGTCGACAAAAAATCATATTCGTATACCTTATGTCAAGAGTTATTTGTCATAAAAGGGAAATCATTTCTTCCATTTCCCTCTCCAGTTCTTCGTCGGAAGAACGGGCGGGTCGATGAAGATGAATTCGTCTTTCACGATCGCCTCGGCGTTCGTCATGTATGTCTCCCACTTGTCGTGACCGAGCTCTTTCGTGACGACCGCTTCGACGTCCGTCCAGTAGAACGTACGGCGACCTGTGCTGTGAGCATCGGAGGCGATCAAGTGGCTGAGCCCGTTGCGGAGAAACGTGAAGGCGAGCTCTTGCACGTTTTGACCGAACTCTCCCGTCAAGGATGACGTCGTGATTTGCGACAACGCTCCAGACGAGACGAAGTCCATGAGCCGCTTCGGGTTCGTCGCGAACTCTTTGTTTCGCTCAGGGTGGGCGATGACCGGCGTGTAGCCTTCCGTCTGTAGACCGAAAAACAACTGCTCGGCGTAGGCCGGCACCGAGTCGCTCGGGAACTCGACGAGGACGTAGCGTGACCCGGCGAGCGAGAGCGCCTCGCCTTTCTCGAGTGAGGCGACCAAGTCACCGAAGATGCGAATCTCTTGGCCCGGGTATAGATCGAGCGAGATGCCCTCTTTATGGAGGATCGTCTGTAACGTCGAGGCGGCGTGTTGGACGTTCAACTCACCCGTCTCGAACTGGGGGTGAAACGCGTGGGGGGTGACCACGATCGCGGTCACCCCTTCGCTTGCTGCGCGTTTCGCCATTTCAATCGCTTGTTCGACCGTCTCAGGTCCGTCATCGACGGCCGGGAGGAGATGACAATGGATATCAATCATGGCGTTTCTCCTTTACTCGTACGCGTAGTAATAGTAATAGTCGTCGCTGCCTTGCGGCTCGCGCTTGTTCAAGACGACGCCGAGGATGTGCGCGTCGGCGAGCGTCAACTGTTCTTTCGCCTTAACGACCATCTGGCGGTCCGACTTGTCGCAGCCGACGACGAGGACGATGCCGTCGACTTTACGAGCGAGCAGCCGCGTGTCCGCGACCTGCATCATCGGCGGCGCGTCAAGGATGATCATGTCGTAGTTCGTCTTGAGCTCTTCAATCACGCGGTCCATCATCTTCGACGACAACAGTTCCGACGGGTTCGGCGGGATTGGGCCTGCCGCGAGCAAATCCAAGTTCTCGACTTGCGTCGTGTGGATCGCCTTCTCGCTCGTCGTCTTCTTGGCGAGGACGGTCGAGAGGCCGATGCCGTTCGAGAGGCGGAACGTGAAGTGGGCCGTCGGGCGGCGCATATCGCAGTCCATGAGGAGGACGCGCTTGCCTTGCTGAGCGTAGACGACGGCGAGGTTCGACGCCGTCGTCGACTTGCCTTCGCCTGAAGAGGCCGACGTGATGGCGACCGTCTGCAACTCGTCATCGACGGCCGTGAACTCTAGGTTCGTCCGAATCGTCCGGTACTGCTCCGAGATCGGGGACTTCGGTTTGTGGACCGTGATCAAGTCGCGGCCCGTCTTGTCATATTTGATATGCTTCGATTTCTTCTTGCCGAACTTAAACATGGACCTCTTCCCCTTTCACTTTCGCTTGACGTTGCTGCTGCATCTCGACGCGGTCGATGACCGGTATCGAGCCGAGCACCGGAAGCTCGAGGATTGTCTCGACGTCTTGCTCCGTCTTGATGCGGCGGTCGAGGACGATTTTTAAGAAAGCGATGGCGACGCCGATCATCATCCCAAGGACGGCGGCGATCGCCGTGTTAAGGAGGATGTTCGGGCTGACCGGGAACATCGGCACGGACGCGTTCGACAACACTTTGACGTTATCGACGCTCATGAGCTCCTTGATTTCATTAGAGAAGACGGTGCTAATCTCGTTCGCGATATCCGTTGCGAGCATCGGGTTCGTATGTTGAACTTTAATGTTGATGACTTGTGAGTTTTGTTCGCTGTTGACCGAGATCAAATTGCTGATGTTTTCCGGGGCGCCGACGACGTTGTTTTGGACTTGCTCGAGGATGGCCGGGCTTTGGATGATGACGCGGTACGTATTGACGAGCGTCACCGACGACTGGATTTGACTGCTGTCGATCATGTTGTTTTGTGTCTCTTTCGGGGCGACGAGCACTTGCGTCGACGCCTCATACGTCGGGCTGATGACGAACGAGCTGACCAAAAAGGCGATGAGGGCTGCGACAATCGTCAAGCTCGCGATGAGCCATTTGCTCCGTTTCAAGATGGAGAACAATTCTCCAAGGGAAATCGTTTCTTCGTTCATAGTCTGTTCCTACTCTCCTCTATGTGTTGATAGACCGCTGGAAAATTCCCGCAGATAATATTTAATCTGACAATACCAAAACATTATAGCAAAAATAATGTCGGATGATGACCCATTTTTTAAATTTTGGGTTTTTCGGCATATAAATCTGCTAAACTTTGTAGGGAAACCTTATACTAAAGGAGGATACGACAGTGCACGTCAGTGAGCGATTACTCCAACTGTACGCAGAGCTCGATGCGTCGACACGGAATACGATTCAAGCGAGCATCAAACAAAATTTAGGGGACGGCAAACCGCTGTCCGTCTCATACGAGGAATTGACTGGAAAGACGTCCAACACGTTACCGGCCGACGAAAAATCGGCTGCCGATTTCACGGCGTGGATCAAAGACGGGAAGAAAGACACTACGTTCCTTCCATATTATGTAGCACTACTCGAGAACGGTGGTGCGACGGCAAAGAAAGCGGTACCAGCAATCGAAGCGACACCGCCCGACGAAGACGGAACCGTTCCTGAAGACGACACGACCGAAGCACGGGAACCGGTCGTCAAGCAACGGTACATGCCGGAAGCGCCGGTCCCGTCGCGGGCGGAACGGGCGAAGTACCAACGCGCCATCGAACCGGCCCGGCCAAAGAAGAAGTCCGGCGCCAAATGGCTCGGTGCCCTCGCCCTCATCGGATTACTCATCGGCGGCGGCTATATCGGGTATCCATATGTATCGGCGTTGTTCGAGCCGAGCGAACAGGCCGAAGAAGTCGCAGCCCCGACCGAAGAGGCCGAACCGGTCGCCGAGACGCCGGCCGTGACCGAAGTGTGGCTCACGGAGAAGAACGTGTCGCTCCTCAGCGAACCGAACGGCGACAACGTGACGTATATCGGCGACATCGGCGACCGCTATGACGTCCTCGAAGAACGGGACGACCATCTGTTGCTCGACCTCGGCATCGACGGGATGACGGCGTGGGCGCCGGTCGCGTCGACGACGACGGAATGGAAGTCGTTCACGCTCAGTGACCAACAAGTGCTCAACTTCTTGCAGACGGGCGTCGATCAAATCTACCTCGACCGGGCATCGGTCGACGAATACTTGGCGTTCAGCGAAGCCGAACTATACGAACTGCTCGGCCAACCGTTCGGACGCGACGCCGATGCCTTGAACGATTACTCGTTCTACACCGGCATCTTCTTCGTCATCCAAGACGAGGCGGTCCACGCCATCGATTGGACGAACACGCCGACGACGAAAGAAGCGTTCAGACAGCTCGGCACGCCTGTGTACGAGACCGAGGACGCCATCGTGTTTGAAAGCCCGAAATACTCGCTCCGCATGTTCGTCGGGGCGAACGGGACATCGACGCGCATCCGCGTCACCGAGATTTAATTCGAAAGGAGCCTACTTATGCCAACGATCCTCGTGACGGGTGGTGCCGGCTACATCGGCACGCACACCGTCCTCCAACTACTTGAAGACGACTATGACGTCATCGTCCTCGACAACTTGTCGAACAGCCGCCGCGAGGCGCTCGACCGGGTCGAAGCGCTCACCGGGAAGACCGTCGATTTTTACCTCGGTGATATCCTCGACCGCGAGTTGCTCGAACAGATTTTCTTGAAACATACGATCGACGCCGTCATCCATTTCGCCGGCCTAAAAGCCGTCGGCGAGTCGGTCAATGAGCCGCTCCGGTACTACGAGAACAACGTCGTCGGCACGACCGTCCTCCTCGACGTGATGGACGCGTTCGACGTGAAGCAGATCGTCTTCTCTTCGTCGGCGACCGTGTACGGCATGCCGGAACGGACACCGATCGACGAGACGTTCCCGCTCAGCGCGACGAACCCGTACGGGCGCACGAAGTTGATGATCGAGGAGATCATGCGCGACTTGGCCGTCGCCGACGACGCGTGGAGCATCGCCCTCCTCCGCTACTTCAATCCGATCGGCGCCCATGAGTCGGGCCGAATCGGGGAGGACCCGTTCGACGTCCCGAACAACCTCATGCCGTACATCACCCAAGTCGCCGTCGGCCGTCTCGAGCGTTTGAGCGTGTTCGGTGACGACTACGACACACCGGACGGCACGGGCGTCCGCGACTACATCCACGTCGTCGACCTCGCCGCCGGCCATTTGAAGGCGCTCGACTACGTGATGGCACATACCGGCGCCGAGGCGTTCAACCTCGGGACGGGCACGGGCTACAGCGTCCTCGACCTCGTCAAGGCGTTCGAGGCCGAGAGTGGCAAGGCGATCCCGTACACGGTGACGCCGCGCCGCCCCGGCGACATCGCCAGCTGTTTCGCCGACCCATCGAAGTCGAAGCGAGTGCTCGGCTGGGAAGCGACGCACGACGTCCGCGCCATGTGCCGCGACGCCTGGAACTGGCAATCGAACAACCCGGAAGGATACCGGGGATAATGCCCATACGAAAACGCCTAATCGAAAAATCGATTAGGCGTTTTCGGCGTCTTCTTCAAGGACGATAGGCCGTTCTTTCCCCGGCGTCACGAGCACCCCGAAGTCGAGGACGACGACGAGGATGGCGATGCCGGCGAGGGGCCAGGCGACCTCTAACGGGAACTCGTTGACGATGAAGCCGAACAGGGCGAACGCGGCGAACGTCAAATAGTAGCCTTTCCGCCAGAGCGTCCGGTAGCTGTTGGCCGCCTCTTTATCCCAGATATAGAACGCGACGTAGCCGACGAGGGCGATGAAGAGCGTGGCGAACATCCAGTACACGTACGATTGCATCGTCAGTTGAAACAAAAAGAGAAACAGTGATTGGTCCATCGAAATTCCGCCTTTCGGTGAGTGGTCTAGGTTGACATGGAACTTCCTTCTATTCCATTTTCTACCTAAAAGACCGATGCGTCAATACACCTAGGCAAAATGTTAATTTTTAAGACATAAGTCCTAATTTTGTCGAATCCAGACGTAGCCGTACGGCGCGAGCTCGATGCCGTCGACCGGCTCGTCGGTGAACAAGTTGACACCGGACTGTTTGACTCGGACCGTCTCGTCCGACACGTTCGTATGCAAGACGACCGTCTCGTCCCCGCCCGTCCGCTCGACCGTGAACACGCGTTTGTCGACCGATTTGATCGCATGTGGCACGTGCGGCGAGAACGCGGGATGCGTCCGGCGCACGTTCAGCTGTCCGAGGACGCCTGAGAAGACGTTCAACCGGTACGGGTCCGTCTTCAGCTCTTGGACGAGCGTGTCGCGGCCGACCGGCGTCGTGACACCGAGGAGCGTCCGATAGTCGACGGACGGGATGCCTTGGAGCGAGAACAGGATGCTGTGGGCGGCGAGGAGCATGTCCACACTCGGCTCGATCAAGTTCTTCTCGAACGGGTCGCGCTCCTGTACGGACAAGAAGTTGAAGTACGTCTTCCCTTCCGGTGGCGACTCGATCCGCTTCGCCCAATCGGTGAGTCGTCCGGCGTCGCCTTGCGCGAACGCGAGCAGCGTATGCGACGCGAGGTCGAAGTGACAGATAGCGTCGGCGACATCGAAGTAGGAAGCGACCGCATCCCCCTCAAAGGCGAGGACGAGTTGTGCGTCCGGTTTATAATGATGGAGCACATTGTGCCAGAGTCGGAGCACGGTCCGGATCCGCTCTTCCGGCATGCCCCGGAACGACTGGACGTGGACCCTGAGCTTCGTCGCCCCTTGCGCGAGCCGCTCCAAGAATAAATCCGTCTCCTTCAACAAGTCGAACTGCGACTCGTTGTACACGTCCGGCGTCACGTCGTACATGAGGTCGAACTCGTGGTTGACGTGACTCAAGTCCTCGGCGAGCCGGATGCGCGGGTCGACGCGGGTGTCGGTCGGCGGCGCCGCGTACGGGAACAGCGAGACGAGATACAAATCGCTAATCGTCGCCTGGACGTGCTCCTTCAACAGCTCATGGAGCGCGTCGAGGTCCGGTGTCCCGTCCGTCGTGACGGCGTTCGCGTCAATCATGAGGACGCTCGTCTTCTCGTCTGACGGCACGGCGTCGTGCCACGGGTGCCCGTCCCACTTCTCGAACAGGCGGCGCCATTCGTTTTCCGTATGGTCGTCGACGAGCTCGCCGACGAGTGGTGCTACCCTTTCCCAAATCATACGTTTCCCTCCTCTGTGATTCTCTTATCCTTGTCCCACTGTTCACCCGTTTTCAAACAAAAAAAAGCCGCCACGCGGGCGACTTCATTCCATGAGACGTTGCAGTTCGGACCGGACGCTCTCGAGCGAGGCCGGGTCCGGGTTCCAGTAGTAGATGCCGTCCGACTCGATACCGCCGGCGCCTTCGAGGCGGAGCGTCGAGGCGTTGCGGAACGCCTTCATATAGTCCGTCGACAGCGTCACGAGCTCGTTGAACTCGAGGTTCGTCTTGGCGCGACGCCCGGCGACGTCGAGCAGCTTCGTCACTTTGTCGACCGAGAAGTCGGAGCGCCCTTTCTCGACGATGGCCGCGACGACGGCACGTTGCCGCTCCTGGCGGCCGAAGTCGCCGTTCGGGTCGTCATAACGCATGCGCGCGTACGACAGGGCCCCCTCGCCGTCCAAATTCACCTCGCCGACCGGGAAGTTGTAGCCGTCCGTCGCGAAGGCGAAGTTGTTCGTGACGGTGATGCCGCCGAGCGTGTCGACGACGTCGGTGAACGCGTCCATGTCCGTCTCGACGACATAGTCGATCGGGATGTCTAAGAGCGCCTCGACCGAGTCCATCGCCATCTCGGCACCGCCGAACGCGTAGGCGTGGTTGATTTTGTCACGGATGCCGCGACCGACGATCTCGGTCAACGTGTCCCGCGGGATCGACAGCATCGCCCCTTCGTCCGTCTCCGGGTTGAGCGTCATGACGATCATCGAGTCGCTCCGCCCCTGCTCGTTGCCCCGGCGGTCGACGCCGAGGAGGAGCACCGACACGGACCGTTTCTCTTCGATCGTCTCGACCTGTTTCCGTTCCTCGCTAATCTCTAAATTGTCGTTCACTTTCGTCACCGTCTCGTTGACGTCTCTGTACATCGACCAGACGAACAGACCGCCGGCGACGAGGAAGACGGTCATGACGCCTAGCGTGACCAGGACCCACTTCTTCCATGATGATTTTTTACGATGTCTCGCCATCGGGCCACCTGCTTTCCTCACATGTATACGGTTTGAATTCCCGCTCTCCGTGTTTGATTATAGCATGTTGCCAAAAAATGCTAGCGATATCTTTCAAATTTTCATGGATAATGTGTCCGGCGCGGCGTCCGGCGCATATAGTGTGGCCAGGCGGCGTTAATCTCGGCCCCGAGCAGCATCGTCGCCGCCGTCAAGTAGAGCCAAATCTGTAGCAAGATGACGAGGCCGATCGTCCCGTACGTCTCGCCGAACATCGTGAAGCGATCGACGTAGACGCTATAGCCCGTCGACAGGAGCTGCCACGAGATGACGGCGAAGACGGCGCCCGGTAAGGCGTCCGTCAGGCGGACGCGCTGCTGCGGGGCGATCATATAGAACGCCGAGAACGCGAGGACGAGGATGACGGTCGAGACGGTGTAACGCGAGAGCGTCGCGAGCCGCGAGAACTCCTCGACGGCGGGGACGGTCCGATACAGCAAGTTCAAGAACTCTTGGCTGAAGATGTGGAAGACGACGAGGATGACCGCCCCGACGCTCCAGGCGAGCAGTGTGATGAGACCGATGAGCCGGCGCCGCATGTAGCCGCGCACTTCCGTCTCCCCGTAGGCGAACACGGTCAGCTTGACGAGCCGGGCCGTGCCGTTCGTCGCCGACCAGATGACGATTAATGCCCCGAACGAGATGAGGCCGACGTTGATGTTGCCGCTCACGTCATAGACGATGGCGAACAAGTCGCGGACGGTCTCCCCCGGGACGAGCGTCTCGATCTGTTCGATGAGCATCGTGTCGTCGATGCGGAAGATCGCCGTGAAGGCGAAGAGGAGGAAGAACGTCGGGAAAATGGCGAGAAACCAGAAGAAGGCGAGCGTCGCGCTATAGTCGTTGATATGGTGCTCGCGGAACCGGTGGCGGACGTCGATGATGAGCCGTAGCAGGTCTGACACGAGGTCACCTCCTTTTTTGACTTTATTATGGCACAAAACAAGCGCCCCATCCGTAAGGAATGAGGCGCCCGTGTCATTGTTCCATCAACTCGGACAGATACCCTTGCACGTCCGCCAGTGAGGCGGCGTCCGGGTTCCAGTAATAGATGCCGTCGCCGGCCTTGCCGCCCGTCCCTTCGAGGCGGAGGACGTCCTGATTCTTGAAGGCGTCCATGTAGTCCGTCGAGAGCGTGCGAATCTCTTTGAACGTCATGTTCGTCTTGGCGTTGTTGCCTAAGACGTCGAGCATATTGTTGAACTTCGCGATCGAGAAGTCGTCTTTCCCTTTATTGACGAGCGCCGTGATGACGTCACGCTGACGCTCCTGGCGCCCGAAGTCGCCGCTCGGGTCGTCGTAGCGCATACGCGTGTAGGCGAGCGCCTCTGGTCCCTTCAACGTGATCGTCCCCGGCTCGAACGAATAGTCGCCCGACGTGAAGGCGAACTTGTTCGTCACGTTGACGCCCCCGAGGAGGTCGACCGTGTCTTGGAAGCCTTTCATGTCGACTTCAGCGACGTAGTCGATCGGGATGCCGAGCAGGTTCTCGACCGTCTCGAGCGCCATTTCGGCCCCACCGAACGCGTAGGCGTGGTTGACCTTGTCCTCGACGCCCTTGCCGACGATCTCCGTCTTCGTGTCCCGCGGGATTGACAGCATCGCGCTCTTGTCCTGGTTCGGGTTGAGCGTCATGACGATAATCGAGTCGCTGCGCCCTTGTTCGTCGGCGCGGCGGTCGACCCCGAGCAACAAGACCGAGACCGGCTGCTTGTCGGAGATCGTCTGGACGTTCATCCGTTCGGCGCTGAGCCCTGTCGACTCGTTCAACCGGTCGACGGTCGAATCGAGTTGGTTATATAGGTAAAACGCGGCCCCGACCCCGATGAGCAGGAACAGCCCGATGACGATACCGGCGATCGACGCGATGCGTTTGGCCGGGGAGTATTTTCTACGACGTTTCTTGACTCTCTTTTTCTTTTGCTCTTCCATGACGTGGCACCTTTCTGAAAACCCGTTAATGATTTGACACAGGTATGATTTTATCATGCAAACTATTCCGACATTTTAAAATTTTATAAATGAGGTAAATGATTGTCGGCTGTTGTCGAACAGCCAGCTCTTTTAATTGTATCGGTCGTTTCCATGAAACGTTTAACTTGTCGTTCGTTAGCTTACCACGGTTTGTAGTGATTGAAATCGTTCTCAATTATTCGCACCGCCTCGAAAGTCACATTCTATCTCTAGGACCGATGTGGATTCGCTTCGGTTCCGTCATCATTTGTTCACGTTTTTAGGACTGTTTGCTCATTTTCACACGGATAGACCGAGACAAATGGATGATTTTTTGTAATAATTGTATTAGTTGTCATGAAAATGTAATTGAAACCCAAATTTGAATCAAGGGAGCCGTGCAGATGCGCTTTGTCGTGACGTGTTATTTGAGAGAAGGAAAAACGGTAACGTTTTACGCGTATGGGAGTTCACAGTTCGACGTCGAACGGACGTTCAAGGAGACGCTTCAAACCGCGAGCCCGCTGAACGACTTCGTCGAGTTGAGCGACGGCTGGAACATCCCTGTCGGCGAGATTCTCGCCTATCGGATCAGTGAAGTGAAACCGGCTCTTTTGAAGCAAACCGATTTCGGGTAACCCTATTAAGAATAGATTCATGAAGGGGTGACGATATGGAAATCGGAATGATTGGTTTAGGCAAGATGGGGTTGAACCTCGCGCTCAACTTGACGGATGCGGGCCACCGCGTCCTCGGCTACGACCCGGGCAACGTGTCGACGAGCCAGTTCGAGACGAAAGACTCGCTCGAGGCGGTCATCGACGGCTTGAAAGCGCCGCGCGTCGTCTGGGTGATGGTACCGGCCGGCGAGGTGACCGAGCACGTGCTAGAAGACTTGCATCGGCTACTCTCACCGGGGGACATCGTCATCGACGGCGGCAACTCGAACTACAAGCAGTCGATGGCACGCGCCGAGCACTTCAAGGAAAAGCTCATCTACTTCTTCGACGTCGGGACGAGTGGCGGCATGGAAGGGGCACGGCACGGGGCGTGCACGATGATCGGCGGGGACATGGAGGCGTTCGGCAAGATCGAGGCGCTCTTCTCCGACGTGTCGACGGACAACGGCTACTTGTACGCCGGTCCGAGTGGCAGCGGGCACTTCTTGAAGATGGTCCATAACGGCATCGAGTACGGCATGATGCAGGCGATCGCCGAAGGGTTCGAGATTCTCGAGAAGAGCCCGTTCGACTACGATCACGAGCAGGTCGCCCGCGTCTGGAACCACGGCTCGGTCGTCCGCTCATGGCTCATGGAGCTGACCGAGAGCGCGTTCTCGAAAGATGCGAAACTCGACGAGATCAAAGGTATCATGCATGCGTCGGGTGAAGGCAAGTGGACGGTCGAGACGGCACTCGAATACGGCGTCCCCGCACCGGTCATCGCCCTGTCGCTCATGATGCGGCAACGTTCGCTCGAGGAGGACACGTTCTCCGGCAAGGTCGTCGCCGCGCTCCGAAACGAGTTCGGCGGGCATGCGGTGGAGAAAAAATAATCGTTGTAAGCGTCGGTCGAGTCGAACTCGGGCGACGTTTTTTTGTACTGTGACAGTTATCCGCTCGTCTCGATGCGAACAAACGTTGATATGAATGGGATTTCTATACATTTGGCGATTGAATGTACTAATTTCTGTAAAACTTTTTTCGTTTCAGCAGGCGTATGATGAAAGAGCAGCATATCTTGTGACACAGATGGAGCCGGCATGATGCGTAAACTTCACGACTATAACGTCTACATCCCGAAAGAGCTTTATGAACCAGGAGACAGGCCCGTGTTCCGGAGACGGAATCATAACTGGCAGGACATGGAGGCATGCTTTGACAAACTCGTCGCCCAAGCGTTCCATGCGTTCGAGCATGGCGGGTACTTCTTATGTCAGGCGTACGCTCTGGTCCACACCCGTATTCACATGCTCAAGCTGAAACGAACGTGTGAGGATGGCCGCGGCGTCGAGATGCACGTGACTTATTTGCATGAAATGAAAGATATCTACGTCATGTTTTATATTGACGGTGTAGCGACCCGGGCGCGAACGGCCTGGCTGTCGAACGGGATTCTGATTCTTCAGCCGGACTCGTATGCGAATTGGCTCCACTTTGAACCATGCTGGGTCGGGGATCATTTCATCGACGACATCTCGATTTTATTGCTGAAAGAGTTCCGCAAGATCGAGCTCCGATCAAGGTTCTAATGTGAACAGCCCCTAGATGTCTAGGGGCTGTCGCGCTGTCCGTCACTCCATGACGTTGCCTTCCGCCGGGATTGGAGTCTGCTTCAATAGGTTCGCGAAATGGTAGAGGTTGTACGCCATGACACGACCGTTCTTTTTCGTGAAGGCGTTAGGCGGACAGTGCTATCTTTATTCGTCATGAAGTTCAGCCAATCCGATAAATATAGAAAACAAATTGCTGAAACGAGTATCTCGATGGATTGTCTCATGAAGTTCAGCAGATATCCTCACAAAATTGCTATTACCAATGTTGTAGAGGACTTTTTCTTCGTGGTCGTTCAATACTAGATACAGCAAAAAATCTTTTACATTTCGCGTTACAATAACACCATCCTCAGAAAAAGCATCGTATAGTATACGTGCGTCGGAAGTTCGAAGATACTGAGCTTTCAATCCTGTTTCTTGTTCAAACTCCTGTCGATAGCGCTTAACAATATAACCACTCATCATTCGAATATATTGTTCCATCTCTGATTCTAGTACGTTTGAAGAGACCGAGCATTGATTAATCCATCTCGAAATCTTTCGTTTTTCACTTGGTCTCAAATCCTTTGCGACCATTTGAACCATTAATTCTAGTTTGGCTTCTTCAGGAATTAATAAAATCGCCTTTTCATCGGCCGATACTTCCTTAAAGAAATCGATTGCTTGTTGACGCCTAGCCTTGGTCGCATCATCATTTCCTGGCGCACTAGCATCTCGAAACACATTTGTATCCAAAACATATTTACGCATCTTGCAAAGAACTTTCATTTTCTTCAGCGAACTTCACCATGTTGGACGCCAATTCATCACTAGACGTTCTCACAATTTGATATTTCATGACCAATTCCTCGAAACGAGGATGTGTCATGAATTGCTTCGCTGGAATTCGCCATTTTCCTTTGCCATTCAACGTTCTATGCGCCAAAATTTCACCAGTCATACATTTTCTTCGAACCATTTGAGGAGACACTTCAATTAGCTCCGCCACTTCTGCTACAGTCAAATGTTCAGGAACAGTCTCAAGTGCATTTTCAGGTAGTGCGTATTTGTGAATCAGTTGAATATCTTCATCAGTCAGTTCTATGTCTAGCGCTTTTTCCATTTCTTTCAAGCGATTTACCGCTCTGCTAATTGATGCCCGAAGCCGTAGACGGTCACTCGTCAAATCTTTAGTCGTCTCAATAACTTTAAACTGTGGATCATCTTCAATCATTTGAAAGAGCGTATCCATCAATTTCTTTTCCATTCTAATCACTCCTTTTCGAAATAAATGAAACAAACGAAACAAACGAAACAAACGAAACCTTCTATTCATTATAAATCTAATCATAAAAAGTATCAAATGCATCTCTAACCTAAGAAATATATCCTTTCCTTCAATTTCGACCATGGCTGTTATTTGATATAAAAACAGACGGCCGAGGCCGCCTGCTTACTCTAATGTATTTCCTTTCGCCGGGATTGGCGTCTGCTTTAGCATACTGGCGAAGTGATACAAATTGTACGCCATGACGCGCCCGTTCTTTTTCGTGAAGGCATTATCGCGGCCCGCATCGATATACGAGTCACCTGGTCCGGCCTCGCCGACCCAATACGTGTCGACGTTCGGTGGGACCGTGAAGCCGATATGGGATAGGCCGTACAGGATGGACGCACAGGCGTGCTTCGCCCCGTCCTCATTCCCCGTCACGACGACACCGCCGACTTTATTGTAGTAGATGGCCTGGCCTTTGTCGTTCGTCAAGGCGCTACCTCCATATAACCGCTCGATGACTTGCGTGGCGACGCTGCTCTTTTCGCCGAGCCAAAGAGGTGTGCCGATAATGAGGATATCGGCGGCTTTCACTTTCTCGAAGATCTGTGGCCACTCGTCCCCGTCCCCTTCATCTTCCGTCACCCCGAAGGCGACGTTGTAGTCGACGACACGGACGATTTCCGAGTCGATTCCGAGCTTATCGAAGTGCGTGATGATATCTTTCATCAACCCTTCCGTGTGCGAGGTCGTGTCCCCGCCTTTCAATGAACAGTTTAAGAATAAGGCTTTCATCGAATCCCTCCTTATAGTAGACAGTTAGGTGTTCCCTGTGCGTCGGAAGCTTAATCTTGTCGACATGTCTGTCTCCACATGGGAAAATCAGGATAGACCAGATTCGGGAGGCACTGCCCATGACACGCTTCATCCATATTGCCGATTTACACCACGCGAGACATACCGGGAACGCCATCACGGCCGAACGGACGAGTTTTTCGATTCAAGCTGATAAGCTCGCCCAACTCGCTGAGGTGATTCGAGAGGAATCGATCAAGGCCGTATGCATTGCCGGTGACATCGAAGTGAGCGACCCTGAAGATTTCATCCCGTATTTAAAGACGTGGACCGCTCTTGGTGCATCCGTTTACTTGGTGTACGGAGATCATGATATCAACAGGCTCACTTACGACGCGTGTTGGCGTCAAATCGAGCACGTACATACCTTCCCCCAACCCGGTTATATCTTCGATGAAGCGCTCGGTGCGGGCATATACGGGCTGAGCTGTGAAACGAACCAGGCAGGATTGAAAGGACAGATTGCGCATACCCCGCTACGGAACGACTCGTATCCGAACATCTTTCTCAGCCACGGAGACCGAAATCAGTTCCCAGCATCGGTCGTTAGCGAACTCGGATTTAGTTATTATGCCCTCGGGCACCATCATCGCCATGAGGTCACTTCTCGCGGGGGCGCCAAGCTCGTCTACCCCGGCCACATCTTCTCCGTCTGGGATGGATGCGGCAAAGCGTGGTCGACCGGCTATATCGTCGGCGAAGTCACGCCGTCGGGCATCAATCACGAGTTCCGTACGTTCAAGGGACCTGAGACGCGACGAATCAGTTTCAACCCGTTTCTCCGAGACGGGTCGCGCATCCTGGTCACACGCGATAATATCGATGCGCCTTCCGAACAATGGATTGAAGACGATGGCGCCACGCTACGTGAACTGATCCGCTCCACGTTGGTACGCTATCCTGATGATTACTTCGTCACGCCGAGTCGTTCGACAGGTTACCCGACGAGACGTCTCTCAATGACCGGAAAATTACTGCTAGAAGATGACGAGCGATTCGTGGAATTCTTCGCTCGCAGTTTCAAAGCGACGAAGACGACTCAATAAAAATGACCTCCGATGAATCAATCGGAGGTCATTTTTACAAACATATGTTCGTTTTATAGTACAGCGCAAACAAGCGCCTATATATTCGCTTTTTCTATTCTTAGCGTAGCAAATCCCGCAACATAAGTCTATTCTTTTTCGCTCCGACTCCCTACAGTAAAGATAGACTCTGGAAAGGAGCACCTCAATGGAATCATACCGCTGGGACCTCAACCTGAAGGTCCGCTTGTTCGGAGAAGGGCTATTCAATCTCTTGTTTTGGATGTACTTCCCGTTCATCACCGTCTATTTCGCCCAGACGCTCGGCGTCGAGCTGGCCGGTCTGCTCATGGCCGTGCCGCCGCTGTTTCTGTTGCTTGGCAGTTTAATCGGCGGTTCGCTCGCAGACGAAATCGGACGCCGCCCCGTTATGCTCGTCGGGACGTTCGCGCAAGGGATCTTGTTCCTCGCCTTCGCCTTCTCGACGAACGGCTACATCGATTACATCACCTATATCGGCATCGGCTTCATGGGCGCCATCTATAAGCCGGCCAGCTCGGCCATGGTCGCCGACCTCGTGCCGGCCGAACACTTGCGGGACGTGTTCGCGACGTTCATGGCGTCGAACAATATCGGTGCCGTGCTCGGTCCCATCCTCGGGGCAGTCCTCTTCTTCGAACATCGCCAGGCGCTCCTCCTCGGCTGCGCCGTCGTCCTGTTCGGATATGGGATGTTGCTCGCGGCACTCACCCGTGAAACACGACCGGCCGCGACCGGGAAGACGGTCGCGATGACGCTCCGTACCCAGGGTCGGTCGTATGCGACGATTTTGCGCGACCCGTTGTTCCGCCTCTACTTGATTGCCGGCGTGTTTGCTTTGATCCCGATTATGCAGCTCGACGTGTATTTGCCCGTCTATCTGATCGAACAGGCACCGGCCACGTTCGACGTCTCGAACACGGTCCTGTTCGGCTGGCTCGTCGCCTATAATGGCCTATTGTTCGTCGTCTTCATCATTCCCGTCACACGCGTGTTCCGGGCGTGGGACGAGCGACGTGTCTTCTTGTTGTCGACGTTCCTCGCCGGCTTCGGGACGTTCCTCGTCGCCTTCTCGTCAAACATCTGGTACTTGTTCGTCGTCACGACCGTGTTCACGTTCGGCGAGTTGATTCGTTCCCCGGTCAGCCAGAGTTTCGTCAGCCGTTATGCACCGGCCGAGTCTCGCGGACAATATCTCGCGGCCGACACGCTCCAAAACACGATCGGCAAATTCCTCGCGCCGGTGACGGTGCTCGTCTCGGGCTTTGTCTCCCCACTCGCCGTGTTCACGCTCATCTTGCTGTCGTCGCTCATCGGGATGGCACTCTACGCCAGACTGTTCAATCGGCTGACATGAAAAACACGAGGGTAAGCCGTTTCGTATTGATACACATGAGTATGTACTCCCTCACGCATAGTCTTTATCCGATACTAGGCGTCCGCTCTTCTGAAACGAAAAGACCAGCTTTTCAGCTGGTCCCTCGTCAGTCTTTAATCAATTCCATCGCTTTGTCGACTTTATCTTTATCGTGCTTCAACTGTTTCTCGATATCATACGCCATGTACATATCGTTTTGAATCATATAGTCGGCGATCTCGGCATGGTCCTCAATCGCTTGATTCATCTGTTTGACGAGCACTTTCCGAACTTCCGGTGACGCCGTCTCGGTCACCGCCACCGCATAGGCCCGGATGGCCGATTTTGCTGTGATGAGCATGTCAGCCGCAATCAACTCATCCCTCTGTTTACTCGCGCGTTTCAAGTTTTCTGTGATTCCCATAGAACGACCTCCTTGTCATTGACGATCTGGTAGTAATTCTTTCAACTCTTTAATCACTTGTTCCGCATGTGATAAATGATTTTGGGCAATCTTTTGTAACTTCTCATCTTTGATGAGCGGCTCGCTCACATATCCCCGGACGAGACCTGTTTGTTTCATCGTCAAGATCTCATGAATCTCTAAAATCTCGTGAATCGCTAACTTATTTTCTGCCATTGCTGATCCTCCTTGTCTTAACGTGTCGATGGGCGGGCGTGGACGTCCGCTTCTCTACGTTTATGGTTCAATAGCCACTTGTGGAAGAAGAATTCCACGATGGCGGTCACGATGGCCGTATAGAGTGCCATCCATGCAAAACTCGAGTCAGCTGCAAGATCAAAGTCAAGGAGCCATAAGAAGAACCACGTCAAGAAGAAGACGAGCCCGAAATCTGCAATCGTTGCAGTGAGATTCCCAAATTTCCGTAACACGAACATATCGCCCACCCCATAGGCGATGAAACCGACTGCAATTGAAATCCATGCGGCGTGATACCATGGAACCTCAAATCCGAGTGTCAAAACCGCGATAAAAACAACGAGCAAAGCTCCTAGTTTGATACTCAATGCCTTTCCATGATTCACTTCCATCGTTGTCCCTCCTCTCTGTTTAAAGTACTCGGTATATAGACCAACGTTCCCTCGTCTTACTAAATAAAACGAGAATTTTTTCCAGCTTTATCGCGGTAAAATGTTGATAGTTTGTATCTCATTCTCAAACTCTAAATAAACCAGCGCTCCCCCCATTGCAGACAGGAAACGCTGGCATTTGGTTTTAACCCATTGTTTTTTAGAAACATTTACAACTTGATTTCATATTTTGGGTGGAAGCGACTTAACTGCCGGACCTTCGATGACTTCGCCGTTTGGTTTGAAGCGCGAACCGTGACATGGACAGTCCCATGAGCGCTCGGCTTGGTTCCAGTTGACAGTGCAACCCATATGCGTACAAGCCGACCCGACCATTGAGATGTGGCCATCCGGGTCGCGATAAGCGGCAACATGTTCGCCGTTATGTTTGACGATAGCTCCTTCGTCTAGACCGAGTTTGTCCACTTGTTTATCCGTCGGTTTCAATTTACCTTTGACGAGCTCCTTGGCCACATCGGCATTCGTCTTGATGAAGCGGGCCGCGTCGGCAAGTTTCCATTTCGACCGGGTTGGATCATACAGCTCCTCATAGCGGTTCGGTTGGTTCGTGATCAAGTCGGCGATAAGGCGCGCCGCGACGATTCCTTGGCTCATCCCCCATTTTGAGAAGCCGGTCGCAACGAAAACATGCGGCGTATCGTTCGTCATCCGCCCGATATATGGTACTTTGTCGAGAGTGATCAAATCTTGGGCCGACCAATGGTGGGTAAACGTCTCGGCACCGAAATGACGTGTCCCGAAGTTGCCGAGTTCCTCATAACAGGCCAGCGTCTCTTCTTTATGACCTGTCAAATGGTTCTCGCCACCGAACATGGCCATCTTCTTTCCATTAGCGAGCTTCACATGACGGACAGAACGGCTCGGCTTGTCGACGCTGATGAACATGCCTTCCGGGAACGTCTCAACTTCAGACGAGACGACATACGAGCGTTCCACTTCCATTTTCGAAAAATACAGTCCTTTGAAGTCGTTGAACGGGAAATGGGTCGCGACGACGACGTCTTGCGCCTCGATGGAGTGACCCGTGATTGTGTCGAGCCGATGCGGTGTCCCGTATTCAATGCCGGTCACCCGCGTCATTTCATAGAGCGTCCCCCCGAGCTCGAGGAAGCGGTTCATCAGCCCTTGTAAGTATTTGACCGGATGGAACTGGAGCTGGTCGCGCATGACGGTCGCCTTCTTCACCTCATACGGCAACAGACCATTCACTTCATTTGTCGCATCGCCTCCGTCAATGCCTAGCTTCTCATACGCCTCCTCTTCCTTCTCGAGAAGTTTCGCCGAGCTCGAAGACGAAAAGGCATACATATAGGCGTGTTGCCGCTCGAGGTCACAGTCGATGCCGAGCGTGTCAATTTGGTTCTCGAGGAAACGGAGCGCTTCCATATTGGCCTCGTAATAGAGCCGCGCATTTTCCTCACCGAGCGACTTGATGAGTTCGGTATAGACGACACCGTGCTGGGCTGAGACTTTGGCCGTCGTATATCCGGTCGTGCCGGTCGCGAAACGGGCCGCTTCGACCAAGACGACCTGCTTCCCTCGTTCAGCCAATTGCAGGGCAGCGAGTACGCCGACGATTCCTGCTCCGACCACAGCGACATCGGTCTGAATATCTTCATTGAGCGGGTTCACTGTCTTCACGACGACGTCGCGCCAATACGATTTCGGAAAATCTTGTAACATATGTGTCCCTCCTTTTTAGCAATCAGCGACAGTTTCGAATGCATGGGTGAATTACCCTTCATTCGTTAAGGAGAAACAAAAAAAGAGACCTGAGTCAGGTCTCTTGGTCGGCCGGGATGACCACCTAATCGAATTGTTGATCGCGACAGAGCGTGATTGCCTGCATCGCAAGTTGATAATCTGGTTCCGGTAATGTGATCAGTTCCGTCGGTAACACCCATTCCTTATTGTTATACAGATGAATGACGAGTTTGACGAGGATGAAATCCTGCTTCTCGAACGTGTTGTCATCGATGATGGTCGCCGTACTGATTTTGCCGTCCGCAAGGTCCATATACGGCAACAACAGATTCCGTACCCGCTCATTCCCGGCAATCACGTACAGGGCGGAAAAATACTCTTTCTTGACGTCGCCGGGATTGTTGAGACGCTGTGCCAACTGTTTGAACACGTCGTAGTGTTCGGTCGTCAAGAATTCAAGGTTGTTCATAGCAGTCGTTCCTCTCTGTTTAGACAAAAATCAATCTGTTACTATTAATTCCACCCTTTGATCAATTGTAACCCTCAGATGATCCCCATACCCCTACTTGTATTTGGAAATCTTTTTCAAAATCAGGTTTGATACCTATTGATAGTGGAACTATACCTTTGTCGTGCATTTACCACTTGTTCAAACAAAGGAGGAATTCTATGTTTCGCCATCAGAAGGAATTGCAGTTTGAAGTGAACGTCGATCGTCCGGATCCACAGCTCGCCCGTCAAATTCAAGAGGTGCTCGGCGGTCAATTCGGGGAAATGACCGTCATGATGCAATACTTGTTCCAAGGCTTCAACTGTCGTGGGGAGGAGAAGTATAAGGACATGCTCATGGATATCGGGACCGAGGAAATCGGTCACGTCGAGATGCTGTGCGCCCTCATCTCACAACTGCTCGACGGGGCGTCACCGGACGACCAGGCCGAGGCAGCCAAAGACCCGGCGACAGCGGCCATCCTTGGCGGAATGAACCCGCAGCATTTAATCGTCAGCGGGCTCGGCGGACTGCCGACGAATTCGAATGGGGTTCCATGGAACGGTTCGTATATCGTCGCGAGTGGAAACTTGCTCGCCGACATGCGCTCGAACTTACACGCCGAGACACAGGGCCGGCTGCAAGTCGCACGGTTGTATCATATGATGAAGGACGAAGGTGTCCGGAAAGTGTTCCGCAAGATGCTCGCCCGTGACCGCTACCACCAATACCAATGGATGGCGGCAATCGATGAGCTTGAACAGAAGAACGGCATCATCGTGCCGGCAAGCTTCCCGGCGAAGGACGAGTTGGAAGCTGAGAAACACGGTCTCGAGTTCTGGGACTTGTCGGTAGGCAATGAGTCGAGCCAAGGGAAATGGGCGACGGGCAGCGCGCCAGACGGTGCCGGCGACTTCGTCTATTTGAGCGACCCGGCCCCGCAAGGTCAAAAGCCGGTCATGAAAATCCCGGATAACACACTCCATCACGATTTAGATGCCCCGGGTGGTGTCGAGAAAGTCGTCAAAAAAGTCGCGGATCAAATCAAACGGAAATGAAGAAAGGCTGGCCCGAGGGTCAGCCTTTTCACATGCGCCGGAGCGAGATGGCCTCACGCATCTTTTGGAGCGATTCTCTTCCCTCTTCCCCACGGCGCATCATGACGGCGGTGAACAGGGCGTCGATCAGACTGAGCTCGGCGATGCGCGAGGCGAGCGCCTCGGAGCGAAACTCCGTCTCTTGCGACACGGTGTAGAGGGCGACGTCACACAGCTTCGACAGCGGTGACTTCGCATAGTTGGTGATGGCAATCGTCGGGACGCCGCGCTCGTTCAGCACTTTTGCCACGTCGAGTATGTCTTTCGAGGCGCCCGAGTGTGAGATGAGCACCGCGACGTCGTCGTTTGTCAGTTGCGACGCCGACATGAGCTGCATGTGCGACTCGAGGTTTGCCGTGACGAACAGTCCGCTCCGGACGAACTTGTGATACGCATCGAGTGCGATGATGGCCGAGCCCCCGCTGCCGAAGAACTCGATGCGGCGCGCCGACAACAACAGCGTGACGGCCTTGTCGAGCGACGTCGCGTCCAAAATCTGTCGCGTCGCTTCGAGCGTCTTCACGTTCGACGTGAAAATCTTCTCGGCGATCTCAAGCGGCGTGTCCTCGTTCGAGATGTCCTCATGGATGTCTTGGAGCGGTGCGACGACATCGGTGGCGAGCGCGATTTTCAGCGCCTGATAGCCTTTGAAGCCGACGCGCTGGCAAAAACGGAAAACGGTCGACTCGGCGACGTCGAGGTCGTCGGCGACTTGATTGATCGTATGGTGGATGATGCGTTCCGGTTGCTTCAAGATATAGTCGGCGATGCGTTGCTCTTTCTTACCGAGTGTCGAATAAGCACCGCGGATGCGGGCCAGGCCGTTCATCGATTCCATATGTCTCACCCTTTTTCTTTTTACGATACCGTTTCGAAAAAAATTCCGCAATCAAAGACTGACCGTTCTTTTCGCCAATGTGCCAAACTATTGACCCACTGTGGAAAACATTCCCTTCACGTCAAGACAAATATGCTAAGCTAGGAAAGCTCATTTTTGAGAAACTATCAGCTTTCGTCCATTTGTCCCGACTTTATTAGAGAAAGGGTTGGTCCCCATCGAACACCATTTGCATAGCACGTACAGTCTCCCGCTCGTCCTCCTCTCCATCGCCGTCGCCATCTTCTCCGGATATGTCTCGCTCGATATCAGCAGCCGTCTCAAATACTCCGAGCACGTCTCCCGCATCCGTTGGGTGAGCGCCGGGGCCCTCAGTCTCGGCCTCGGGATATGGGGGATGCATTTCATCGGGATGCTCGCTTTCCATCTAGAGGCCGACGTCTCTTACCACATCGGCATCGTCATCGCCTCAATCATTCCGGCAATCATCTCGTCCGGGTTCGCCTTCTATACCGTCAGTCAACGGTCGGCCCGTCCGCGCGACCTCGTCATCTGCGCCGTCTTCATCAGCATCGGGATCGTATCGATGCACTATGTCGGCATGGAAGCGATGTTGATGGACGCCGACATCACGTACGACCCGTTCATGTGGCTCCTATCCGCCGTCGTCGCATTCGTCGCCTCGCTCGTCGGCTTGTACTTGATGTTCTCGCTTCCTGACGTCTCGCGCTTCCATTGGCGCAAGGTGACGAGCGCAATCCTGATTGGCCTCGCCGTGTCCGGGATGCACTACATCGGCATGTCCGCCGCCGAGTTCACCCCGACCACGACCGAGAGCGCATCCGGCTTCTCGATGGACAGCGCCCTGCTCGCCTATTGGATTGGCGGCAGCGTTATGACGCTCTTCCTGCTCATGCTCATCTCGGTACGGAACGAGAAGCAACTCGAGACGCAGTCCGAAGAGCTCGAGATGCGCTTCCAATCGGTCGTCGAATCAGCGAACGACGCCATCATCGTCGCCGACCAGGATCGTCGCATCGTCGAATGGAATCATGGCGCTGAGCGGTTGTTCGGCTGTCCGGCCGAGAAGATGCTTGGCCAATCAATCACCCTCATCATACCGGAGCGTTTTCGGGACGCGCACGAGCGTGGCATGCAACGGTACGAGGCGACAAAAGAAGCACGCGTCATCGGCCAGACGGTCGAGCTCGTCGGGTTACGGCACGACGGGACCGAGTTCCCGCTCGAGATGTCGCTCGGGACGTGGACGACCGAGAAAGGCATGTTCTTCAGCAGCATCATCCGAGACATCAGTGAGCGGAAACAGATTCAAGAACAGATTAACGACCTCGTCTACTTGGACACGTTGACCGGCCTGCCGAACCGCCGCCTGTTCAACGACCGGCTCGACGCCTTGCTCGCCCAAGGGAACGAGTCGACGTTCTCGCTGTTCTATATCGATCTCGACAATTTCAAGGTCATCAACGACCGATTCGGCCACTCGACAGGCGATGTGTTTTTACGTCAAGTGACGGACCGCTTGCTGACGACAATCGGAAAAACCGACACGCTCGCCCGGCTCGGCGGTGACGAGTTCATCATCCTGTCACCGAACACCGGCAGCAACCTGGCGGCCCATCGTGCCCAGCAGATCACGAACGCGTTGAACCAATTATTCATTCTCGAGGGCGAGGAAGTGTTCACGAGCCTCTCTATCGGAATTTCGCTCTATCCGTCAGATGGCCACACGGCCGACGACCTGTTGAAGAACGCCGACATCGCCATGTATCGGGCGAAAGAGGACGGCAAGAACGGCTTCCAGTTCTTCACGAAAGAGATGAACGAGTCCGTCGCCCGGAAGTCGCAGCTCGCGATGGCGCTCCGAAAAAGCATCGGTCGCGGCGAGTTCACGATCCATTATCAACCGCAAATCAATCTTGAAACCGAGGCCTTGATTGGCGTCGAGGCACTCGTACGTTGGACGCATCCGGAGCTCGGAATGATTTCCCCGGCCGAGTTCATCCCGATCGCCGAAGAGACCGGCAGCATCCATCGCCTCGGTGAGTTCGTCTTGAACGAGGCGTGCCGACAGAACAAGGCATGGCAGGATGCGGGCGTCACCCCGTTCCGCGTCGCCGTCAACATCTCGGCACTCCAGTTCGCGCAGAAAGATTTGCCGGTCATCGTCAGCCAGGCGCTCGAGGCGTCAGGCCTCGCGCCGGAATATCTCGAGCTCGAGCTGACGGAGACGGTCATCCAAAGCGCCCAGAGCGCCATCGAGACGATGGAAGAACTCGTCGCGCTCGGTGTCCACTTGTCAATCGACGACTTCGGGACCGGCTACTCGTCGCTCAGCTACTTGAAGCTGTTCCCGATCGACACGCTGAAAATCGACCAACATTTCACGAAAAACATCGAGACGGACTCGAAAGACGCCGCCCTCGTCAAGACGATCATCCGGATGGCGCACGAGCTCGGGTTGAACGTTATCGCCGAAGGGGTCGAGACGAAAGCGCAGGCCGAGTTCTTGAAGGCCGAGGACTGCAATCAAGCGCAAGGCTATTACTACAACAAGCCGATGCCGGCCGAGGAACTCGATTCGTTCCTGTATCGGTATAAGAAAAGTGTGTGACACGAGACGCGACCGGAGACGGGTGCGTCTTTTGTATGGAAATCGAAATTAATTTCATTTTTAATATTTTTTTCGAATTATTTTTGATATGATGAGACAGAGATGAAATAAAATTCGATTTTAGAGGTGACGATATGGAAATCGGTTTGATTGGATTGGGCAAGATGGGATACAACTTGGCATTGAACTTGAGCGACCACGGCCATCGCGTCGTCGGGACGGACGCAGGACAGGTCGAGGCGACCGATGCGTTCGAGATCGTGTCGACGCTCGAGGACGTCGTCAACTCGCTCGAGACACCACGTGTCGTCTGGGCGATGGTGCCGGCCGGTGACATCACCGAGGCCGTACTGGCAGAACTGCTTGAAAAACTCGAACCGGGTGACATCGTCATCGACGGCGGCAACTCGAACTACAAGCTGTCGGTCGCACGCGCCGAACAGTTCAGCGCCAAAGGCATCGCCTTCTTCGACTGCGGGACGAGCGGCGGCACGGAAGGTGCCCGCAACGGCGCCTGCACGATGGTCGGTGGTGACGCGGACGCTTGGCCGACGATTGAACCGATTTTCAAAGATCTCTCGGTCGAGAACGGCTACTTGTATACGGGACCTGCCGGCAGCGGCCACTTCTTGAAGATGATCCACAACGGCATCGAATACGGGATGATGCAGGCGATTGCCGAAGGGTTCGACATCTTGGAGAAGAGCCCATTCGATTACGATTACGAACAGGTCGCCCGCGTCTGGAATCACGGTTCGGTCGTCCGCTCATGGTTGATGGAGTTGACCGAGAACGCGTTCTCGAAAGACGCGAAGCTCGACGACATCCGCGGCGTCATGCATTCCTCAGGGGAAGGAAAATGGACGGTCGAGACGGCGCTCGAGTTACAGGCGGCGGCCCCGGTCATCGCCATGTCGCTCATGATGCGCTATCGCTCGCTCGAGGACGACACGTTCTCAGGGAAAGTCGTCGCCGCGCTCCGCAACGAGTTCGGGGGCCACGCGGTCGTCAAGAAATAACCGCAAGGAAAAGGTCAGGGGTGGCCTTTTCCTTTGTAAATATTTGTAAACGGTTACACAACCAATAAAGGGGGAAATACATATGTCGGGTTCGACACTCATTTTAATCGCAGTCGCAGGGATTTTCTTGCTCTTATTCTTAGTCATGCGGACGAAGCTCCACGCCTTCGTCTCACTTCTCCTCGTCAGTCTACTCGTCGGCGTCGCGGCCGGTATGCCGCTCGGGGACGTCATCGCCTCGATCCAGAACGGGATGGGCGGCACGCTCGGCTTCGTCGCCGTCGTCGTCGGTCTCGGTGCTATGTTCGGTAAGATGTTAGAAGTCTCGGGTGGTGCGGAACGCCTCGCCCAGACGCTCGTCAATAAGTTTGGAGAAGACAAGGCGCAATGGGCGCTCGCCCTCACCGGCTTTATCGTCGCCGTCCCGGTCTTCTTCGACGTCGGCTTTATCATCCTCGTTCCAATCGTTTACGGCCTCGCCAAAAAGACGGGCCGCTCGCTCTTGTACTACGGGATTCCGCTCCTCGCGGGTCTCGCCGTCACGCACAGCTTCATCCCGCCGACGCCGGGTCCGATTGCCGTTGCCAACTTGATTGGTGCCGAGCTCGGATGGGTCATCTTGTTCGGGGTCATCGCAGGGATTCCGGCAACGATTCTCGCCGGACCAGTTTTTGCGAAGTATATCGCCAAGAAAATTCACGTCACTATCCCGGACTATATGGAGTTCGAAGAGATTGATACGTCGAAAGAATTGCCGAGCTTCAAGATGATCGTCTCGCTCATCTCGATTCCGCTCGTGTTGATTCTCGCCAACACGTTGTCCGCCGTCTTGCTTGAAGAAGGCAACGGCATCCGCACGTTCTTCACGTTCATGGGTCACCCGTTCGTCGCCTTGACGCTCGCGACGCTGCTCACGTTCATCTTCCTCGGCACACGCCGCGGCTATACACGTGACGAGGTGCAAGAGATTGCGACGAAAGCACTCGAACCGGCCGGGATTATCATCCTTGTCACGGGTGCCGGTGGCGTGTTCAAACAAGTATTGATCGACTCAGGTGTCGGTGACGTGCTCGGAGAAATGATGGCCGGTTCAGCACTCCCGGCGATTGTGCTCGCCTTCTTGATTGCGGCCGTCGTCCGTGTCGCCCAAGGTTCGGCGACCGTCTCGATGGTCACGGCGGCAGGACTCATCACGCCGCTTCTCGAACTTCAAAATATCACCGGTGCCGCGCTCGGCCTCATCGTCATCGCCATCGCCTCGGGTGCGACGGTACTCTCGCACGTCAACGACTCAGGTTTCTGGCTCGTCAACCGCTACTTCGGTTTGGATGTGAAAGACACGCTCAAGTCGTGGACCGTCATGGAAACGATTATCGGATTGACCGGCTTCGCGGTCGTCTTCTTGATTAGCCTATTTATCATTTAAGTTAGGAAGTGATGTGTGTGTATACGATTGGTGTCGATATCGGGACGACGAGTACGAAGGCCGTCCTGTTCCATAATCAGCAACAACTCGCGGTACATAACGTGCTGTACCCGCTCCTCACCCCGGACACGGAGACGGCCGAGCAAGACCCGGTCGTCATCTACGGAGCCGTCTTGGAAGCCATCTCGGCCGTTCGGGCACATGCCGACGGTCCGGTCCGCTTCGCGTCGTTCAGTTCGGCGATGCATAGCTTGATCGCGCTCGACGCGTTAGGCCGCCCGCTCACCCACAGCATCACCTGGGCCGACAGCCGGGCCAACCCGTATACGCAAGAGATCAAACGCGAGTTCGATGCGAGCGCGCTCCATATGCGCACCGGCACACCGGTCCATCCGATGGCGCCACTGTCGAAACTGCGTTGGCTGAAAGCGGAACATCCGGACGTGGTCGACCAGGCGGCCAAGTTCGTCTCAATCAAGGAGTACGTCTTCTATCGCCTGACCGGTCGTTTCGTCATCGACCATTCGATCGCCTCGGCGACAGGGTTGTTTAATTTGAAGAACTGCGACTGGGATGCGGAGGCGCTCGACATCGCCGGGGTCACGCCGGAACAACTGTCCGAACTCGTGCCGACGACGGAGATTGTAACGCTAAAATCGGATGTTGTTGAGACGCTCGGCTGGGACTTCCCGCTCGTCATCGGGGCGAGCGACGGGGTGTTGTCAAACCTCGGTGTCGGGGCGTTCGAACCAGGCGTCGTCGCCGTCACGATCGGGACGAGTGGCGCCATCCGTACGGTCGTCCGCGAGCCGGTCGAGGATCCGAAAGGACGTATCTTCTGTTATGCTTTGACCGACAAGCATTGGGTCATCGGCGGCCCGGTCAATAATGGCGGCATCATCTTGCGCTGGCTCCGTGACGAGTTCGCGGCGAGCGAGGTCGAGACGGCGAAACGGCTCGGGATGGACGCCTATGATGTGTTGACGCGGATCGCCGAGACGGTGAAGCCGGGCTCGGACGGCCTGTTGTTCCATCCGTATTTGATGGGTGAACGGGCCCCGCTCTGGGACTCGAACGCACGCGGTTCGTTCTTCGGCCTCAGCATCCACCACAAACGCGAGCATTTCATCCGCGCCGTGCTCGAAGGCGTCATCTTCAACTTGTATACTGTCATGCTGGCGCTCGACGAGTTGACAGGCGCGCCGAACCGGATTCACGCGACGGGCGGCTTCGCCCAGTCGAGCCTATGGCGCCAGATGATGGCCGACATCTTCGATACGCCGGTCGTCGTGCCAGAAAGCCACGAGAGTTCATGTCTCGGTGCCGTCATGCTTGGAGAGTATGCGTTCGGCGACGTGGATGACTTCACGGCCGTGCCACAAGTGACTCATGAGCATGCGCCAAACATGGAAGCGACGACCGTTTACCGGGAGCTGTTGCCGATTTACATCCGCTTGTCGCGTCACTTGGCGGAAGAATACGAAGCCATTTCGGATTTTCAACGGAAGCATGTATGAGAGAAGACCAAGTTCGCGATGAACTTGGTCTTTCGTTTACTTCTCATACGTCACCATGACGAACTGTCCCGACGCCCGTTGGCTCGTCAGTCTCAACTTCGTCTCTTTCGTGCCTTCTGGGAAGAGTGGGATGCCTTCGCCTAACACGACCGGGGCGATGGCAATCTCATAGCTGTCGATCAAGTCGTGTGCCATCGCTTCCTTGATGATTTCACCTCCTCCGACGATCCAAATGTCTCCATCGACGT
The DNA here is from genome assembly GCF_018618435.1 of Exiguobacterium sp. s150. Lineage (NCBI taxonomy): Bacteria > Bacillati > Bacillota > Bacilli > Caryophanales > Exiguobacterium > Exiguobacterium sp. s150. Next base: position 57,415 of record NZ_JACSMC010000016.1, read on the forward strand.
CTTGCTTCAACCGTTCGATGAGCTGGTCGATCGGCTCGTCGGTGAACGTGACGTGTTCGGCTTCCCGGTCCGGGTTCCGCGTCAAAGTATAGTTCGGGATGTCCTTGTACGGATAGCCGTTCGGCTCGAGCACCAGCACTTCCTCATACGTTTTCCGTCCCATGATGACAGCGCCGACCGTCTTGAAAAAGTCGGCGTAGCCGTTGTCTCCCTCCCCCTCGACCGCAAACAACCAATCGAGTTGGTCGTTCGTTCGGGCGATCTTTCCATCTAAACTTGTCGCGATATATAAGACGACATTTCCCATGATTGATTCCTCCTTAATTCGTGATACATTTAGCTTAATCAATAAACACGACAAAACTTGACGGGAATGGATTAAATGAAAAAACGACATTTGCAGTTGATTCGATTGTTGAATCGGGGCCGGCGGTTCACGGCAGACGAACTCGCGTCAGAGACAGGAGCCTCGGTCCGGACGATTCAGCGCGACATGCTGACGCTCGAGGAACTCGGCTATCCGATTCGGAGCGTCCCCGGCACGGGTGGCGGTTATGAGATGTTGCCGAACCGATTGCTCCCGCCGCTCCAACTTCGGGAGCAAGAAGCCGTCGCGCTCTACCTCACGCTCAAATGGATGGAACAGATTCCGGACGTGCCGTTCGGTGAGTTACGCGACTCGTTGTCCGACTGGTACGTACATGAATTGCCGCATGACCTCGAGATAAAAATCAGTCGGCTCGAGAAGAACATCCTTTGGCTCGGGAACAAGATCGCAACACCCGCTCCGTTCACGAAAGACGTGTTTCAGGCGGTTGAACGGAGACAGAAAATCGAGCTGACGTACGCAACGACGAAAGGATCACGTACGTTCACGATCGCACCATGCGGGATGTCGCTTCTCGATTTAAAGTGGTATGTGTATGGCCTCTCTGATTATGGACTGCGTCAATATCGGATTGACCGGATTGAAGCGATGCGTCTACTCGATGAGACGTTCGAAGCGGACGATTTGGAGACGCTCCTCAAGACAAGTGACGAACGCCTCGGGGTGACCGTCCGACTCGAGCTCACCCCGCTCGGCCGTCGTTTACTTGAAGACGTATTACCCGATATCAAGCAGCGGAATGAGTGGAACGTGCCAGAAGCTGAGCTTCCGTTTTTGTCGCGGCAATTGCTCGCGGCTGGGGCGGAAGTCGAAGTCGTCGAGCCGATTGAACTACGGGAGATGATGCGGGATTACGCCGGAAGGTTGTGGGAAATGTATCAATAAAAAATGGACTCATACCGTGATAGGTGTGAGTCCATTTACAAGTAGTGATAACGACATTGTAAAATCTCTACATATTGATTCATAACTCTATAAACGAGTCTGTGCTCTGAATCAATTCTACGACTATAGAAACCTTGTAAGTTCCCTTTTAATGCTTCTGGTTTACCAATCCCATTCAAATTTCCGTTTCTTCTAACATCCTCGATTAACAAATTGATTCGCTTTAATTTCTTTTTATCTTCTTTTTGCCAATACAAATAATCTTCCCACCCATTGTCAGTGAATAATAAAGATTTACTCATTCATTAATTCTCTTTCTGTAGCTTCATTATGTTCAATCTGTTTAATAGATTCTAATAGCCGCTCTGCATTCTTCGGGCTTCTTAACAAATAAATGGTTTCCATTAAGCTCTCGTATTCTTGCTCCGACATAATGACCGCATTTTCACTATTCTTTCGTGAGATGACAATCGCTTCGCTATTTTCATGGACTTGATCTAATACTTTTTTAAAGTTTTTACGTGCATCACTGTAGGTAATTGTAGACATAATGACCACTCCTTCCATGTTCTAATTGTACTTTTATTTGTACAATAAAACAACTAACTGATACGCCTTAAAATACGAATAACTAAGAAAGGTGTTTTCTCATATGTAATATCAAACTGAATAAAAAGATAATCCTTTTCACTCATATTAAAGATGTAATTTAATGGTAATATCGATGTGAGGCTATCATAAGGAAGGAGTCTTGTTATGAATAATAAACTATCCTTCTCCACACTATTTCTCTCCATCAGTGTCATTTCGCTATTAGCTGTCATAGTGTATCTCAACGTCTCGACGATCGAATTGAATGAGACAATCGGTTCAGGGCTATTCTACTCGAAAGGCTATTATGAGGAAGGCAATATGATCGTCATGGAGCAAGGCATCGGTGTCATCACGTTGCCACTCGCTATCGGTCTCGTCGCATCGACACTCATCAAGCTCGTCCAGCACTATAAAGTAACGTCGTTCACGAAATGACAACACGCCCTTCAATCCGATGATTGAAGGGTTTTTCTATGACTATTCCCTGCTGGTCATCCACGGTACACTAAGAGAACACAGGAGGGATTCATCATGACATTCACGACGACCCGCTGCCTCATCCGACCGTTCGCGCAACATGACATCGAACCGTTCATGGCATATCGGAACGACTTGGAATGGATGCAGCACCAATCGTTCAAAGGATTGACTTACGAAGAATATGAATGCGCTTTACTCGGCGAACAAGCCATCACGCAAGGCATGCAACTCGCCATCATCGACCAGGAGACGAATGAATTAATTGGTGATTTGTATGTGCAACAAGACAGGACGACGTATTGGATCGGCTATACGATTTCACCCCGCCGCGCGCGCCAAGGCTATGCGTCCGAGGTCGTGTCAGGACTGATTCGTCACTTGTCCGACCAAGGGGCCGAGACGATTAAAGCCAGCGCTCTTCCGACGAACGAGGCGTCGCTTGCCCTCTTGAAAAAGTTGAACTTCGTCTACTTGACGACAGAGGATGATGAACGGATTTATCAACTCGACGTGAGCCGACCTAAATGATCACGACATGACTACCTTTGATCATTCATGTTTCGCTTCATCCTTTCATCGGAGATGTGTTGACACTCCCACAGCTAAAGCAGTGGGATTCTGAAGTGCTTGTGCGAGCGCAGTCCATTTCTGTTTTGCTCAAGCCTTCAGATGAGGG
>NZ_JACSMC010000017.1:0-54233 GCF_018618435.1 Exiguobacterium sp. s150
TCGCGATGCGGCTCCCTGCTTGCCCCCAGAAAAGCGAGCTGTGCCCGGTCGGGCAAATAAAAAAGACTGCAGACAATGTTTTGTCTACAGTCTGAAAAAACTCGCCTTTAGAGGCGAGTTTTTTTGATGCTGCTACGTCTCGCGCGTTCTTTCGGGAATAGGATACTATGACCTGACCGAAATGGGGAAACGAGATGAAGACATTGATCACCTATTCAAGCCGCTACGGGACGAGCGAAAAGGTCGCACGTCTATTGGCGGACCGATTACCGGGGGACGTCCACGTTCAGGATGTGGTCGAACGGCCTGACGTAGACTGGGCGGGCGTGGATCACGTCATCGTCGGCAGCTCAATCCGAATGGGGAAAATCCAAGACGAGATGACCGCTTGGCTTCACATCAACGAGTCGGAACTGTTGAAACGCCCGCTCGGACTCTATTTGTGTGCCGGCACCCCGACCGCCGCGGAACGCAAACGGGAACTTGAAGCGGCTTATCGGGACGCGTTACGGGCGCATGCCTATTTCGTCGAAGTCGTGGGCAGCGGGTATGACTTTGAACGCATGGGCTTCCTCGACAAGGCGATCGTCCGGATGATGGCGAAACAAACAGTAAGTTCGCTCAATTTGGACGAAGCGATGCTCGACGAGCTCGTCGAATCGGCTCAAGCGTCGCTCCGCACCCGTTCTGAGAATCCGTAAGCGAACACGTCGTGGGTGTCGAGTGGACTTTGGGAGGAGATGAGTGCATCTCCTCCTTTTTGTTCGCCCTCGATTCGATGAAGCGAGACCGTCGAAAGCCGTCCTCCGATTTTAATGGCGATCGGAGCCGAGTGACGGCAGGACACGTCTTCAATCGAGACACGGTCCGTATGGTTCGCCCCGCCGAACAGTTCGATGTCGGCACGGGCCGATGTGAATCCGCTCGCCGTGATCCGCTTCAAACGCACGTTACGCGATTTGTATTGAATCGCGAGTGCCGGTTGGGCCTCGTAGTCGTATGCCGTGTCTCCGAGTGCGGTGAACCCGTTGATGAACACATCTTGATAAGCGGAGATGACGAGACTGCGAGGCGAGGACTTTTCGTATAAGCCGGACCGGACCGGTTCAATGGAGACGAGGTTCGTCCCGGAGAGGAACCGGGCCGTCTTCGAGTCCGGGTCGTCCGCCAAATGGTGGCCGATGTGGCGGAAGTTATACGAACGGTTGTCGTGATACGACACGTGCCCGAAAATGTGGACGTCATGGGCGGCCGAGGACGTGGCGTGCGCCTTCACCTCGATCCCGCCGAAACAGCCTTCGGTCAAATTATTGACGAGGACGACGTGACGTGAGCCGTCATCGACCTCAATCCCGTTCGAATTCGAAAAACCGGCCGTGTGCGTTCGACCGTGCGGGTGGTGGCAATAACAGTTCGTGATATAGATGGCGTCGCTGTGATGGGTCGTGATCCCATCGTCCCCGTAATGGGTCGCCTCGCATCGGTCGAGCCAAACGTAACGGCTCCCGTTCGCCGCCCGTAGGCCGTCCCCGAGATAGTGGTAGTGGGGCGCCGTGATGTCGAACGCGTGCAAGCCGGCATTCTTCGCCGTCACATGGTGAATCCAGCCGAACGTGACATGGGCGAACGTCAACGCACTCGACGCCGTATCGCCGCTCGACGTCCGTTCGACGTCGCCGAGGCGATCGACGTTCCAATCGAGCGTGAGATGGGCGACTTCGATATGGTGGTTGCCACGGAACGGTGTCGCATTCCGGAGTAGACGTCGATGTTTCGGGGCCCCGTCGGCGAGCTTAATCACGGTCTTGTCCTGTCCGGCCCCTACGAGTACGCAGTTCGATGGCATTCGAATCCCTCGGACGACGTACGTCCCGGCTGGTACGTGGACGCGCCGATTTGAACGAAGGGCGAGCCGGAAGGCGAGCGTGCAGTCGGTCCTCCCGTCCCCGACGGCCCCGTACTCGGTCACATCGACTTGGTGTGTCGTTGCTTGTGTCAGATTCAAATATTCCGCGTCCAGTCGTCTCATCCAAACGGGACGCACCATATCGTCTGCCACTTCGAGGGGAAGGGCGTTCGTCACCGGTACGATTCGTTCGGTCAATGGAAGACGTGACGGTTCGGTATGATGTTGATGCGGATAGGACTCGCGGCGAGTCGCTTCATGCCAAGCGAGCGTATCCGTCCATAAAGATTCCTCCGCATAAGCAGAGTTGGCGCGAATCGTGGCGTGGGGATTCGATCGATTAATGGCCTCCATGGTCTGTCTCCTCCTCGTGATGACTTCCCTCTGACTGTACCCGATTTCGAAGTGTTTTTAGCAAACCGAAGTATTTAGTAGACAGAAGCATTTGTCCGTGGTATATTACGTATGTGCTTAATTAAGAATAGCTGGAAACATAATTCACAAACGCTTTGGATTATTTTTCGTTTTAAGATAATCCCAGAGGTTTGTGCTTTTTTTTGGTCAGTTTTTTCTAGTAAGGCACTACTATAACGCTCAGCGTTTATTTCAGGAGGGTTCATTATGAACACAGGTAAAGTAAAATGGTTTAACTCAGAAAAAGGTTATGGCTTCATCGAAATGGAAGGCGGAGACGACGTATTCGTACACTTCTCAGCAATCCAAGGCGACGGCTTCAAGACACTTGAAGAAGGCCAAGCAGTAACTTTCGAAATCACTGACGGAGCTCGTGGACCACAAGCTTCTAACGTTGAAAAAATCTAATCTTCCTTAACTTTAAGGAATTTTACAACCTGTCCGCATCTGCGGGCAGGTTTTTTTGTGTTTAATCGCGTGCCTCCGGGGAAGAGTATACGAGTGACAATCACAAGGAGGGTATTCGAAATGGATGCATTGCAAACGGCAAAAGATATTTTGAATCACAGCAACGTAGGGACGATGGCGACTGTCTATAAAGGAAAGCCGCATAGCCGCTACATGACATTTTTCCACGATGAATTGACGCTCTATACCGCGACCTCGAAAGACACAGATAAAGTCGACGAGTTGAAAAACAATCCGTATACACATATTTTAATCGGTTACGATGGCGACGGTGTCGGCGATACGTATTTAGAGATTTTAGGGGAGACGACCGTGTCGGACGACGAGTCGATGAAAGAAAAAGTGTGGAACGAGAAGCTCGAAGGTTGGTTCGACGGTCCGGATGATCCGAAACTTGTCATCTTGAAAGTGACGCCACAATCGATGCGGGTCATGAATAAGAAAGGGCAACCACCGCAAGAAGTTCAGTTATAAAGGTCGACGTGACGTCCAAACGGGCGTCTTTTTTGTGGAATTTCCAAAAAGTGACTGACTTATGACACACATATGGACGAACGGTGAACGATTGTCATAACGTATGTGAAAAACTGAACATGAGTGGTATATTGTGAATGTAATCACATATAAGTCATCATTCCACATAACAAGGAGGTATTATCATGTTCACAAAGTTTTGGCAAAACCACAACATCGCGACCGGCATCTTGACCGTACTTCGGATTTGGCTCGGTTATCACTGGCTCACGGCCGGGTGGGGAAAAATCACAGGCGACTTCGCATCTGGTGGCTATCTTCAAAACGCAGCGTCGCTCGCGACGGGCGACCATCCGGCGGTGGCCGGTTGGTGGGCCGCCTTCCTCGAAGGCTTCGCGATTCCGAACGCAGCGTTGTTTGACATCTTGATCCCGTATGGTGAGTTTTTGGTCGGTCTTGGCCTCTTGCTCGGAGCGTTGACTCGTAGCGCCGCTTTCTTCGGTCTCGTCATGAACATGGCGTTCTTGCTCTCAGGTACGGTCAGCACGAACCCGACGATGCTCATCGTTTCGGTCCTCATCCTCGTCGCCGGTTACAACGCTGGGAAAATCGGGATCGACGGGTTGTTCCTTCGCAAGTTCGTTGAAACGAAAGTCATGCATCGTTCACCAAATCGTCAAATAGCGTGACGACTTTCTGACATTCTCCTGTGACAAACCGTTCGTTGTTCGGCTACGATGAACATAGCATGGATTGCAAAGGAGAACAGAAATGAACGCTACACAGTTTAAATGGCTCGGATATACGGAAGGCATGTCGTTCTTATTGTTATTGTTTATCGCGATGCCGCTCAAGTATTTAGCGGGTATGCCGCTCGCCGTCAGCATCGTCGGTGCGGCGCACGGATTCTTGTTCGTCGCGTACGTCGCGGCTGCCGTCTACATGGCGTGGCGCTTCCGCTGGAGTTTCAAAGTGCTCGTCCTCGCGGTCATGGCGTCGGTCATCCCGTTCGGACCGTTCCTACTCGAAAAACGAATTTTACCTTCAACAGAGAAGACATCGAACTGAGCGGTTCGATGTCTTTTGGCGTTCATGCACTTTCCGCGTCTGCTGACACAGCTGCTTTTTCGGCAGCGATGTCGTGACGGATCCGATACATCGCAAGCAGCGTGATCGATAGCAGGCAGACCATGCAGACTGTATAGAGGAAAGTGACCGATACCCATTCACTCAAGGCGCCGAACAAGATGAAACCGAGCGGCGTGATGCCCATCGCGAGTGATTCGAGCACACCGATGACCCGACCGAGGTAGCTCGGTTCTGTATTCGTTTGTAAATACAGTTGCATCGGAATGTTGACCCGGATGATGAAAAAGCCGCTGAACAGCGTGAAAGCTGTTAAAAAAACGATGGCCGGTGTAATCGAGAAGTCAAAATAAACGGGCACGGCCGGTGCGATAAAGAGGCAACTCATGACGATGAGCGACGTTCGGACTGTCGCGAGGCGATACTTGATCGCAAATATCGGTAATGCATGGGCGAGCGAGGCGACTAAAAAGCCGACGGCGAACATGCTTTCTAATAAACCGAACTGGAGCGGGCTCGTTCCGATTTCTTGCAAGGCGACAATCGGAAATAACACTTGTGAAGCGACGAAGAAAAAGTTGAGCAGTGCGGCAAGGACGGTCAACGTCCACAGCACGCGCTGCCGTTTCAAATAGCGGAAACCGGAACGGACGTCTTCCCACGTCGAATGATCGGCGGAAGTTTTTTCATATGATTGAAAGGTGAGCCGGGAGGCGAAGAGAGCTGCGATGATAAAGAGCAGTGACGAGCTGAACAGAAACGCTGAGATCGGTAGAAGGAGGAACAACGCCCCGGCCAACAGTGGTGTACCGATACTCGAGATCGAGACGACGCTTTGAATGAGCGAGTTGGCACGTTGCAGTTCGTCTTTATCAAAAAGAAAAGGAATCGAACTCGACAGCGTGACCGACAAGAAAGTCGAGACGATAGAGAGCAGACATGTGATAATCAAGAAGACAGGGACGCCGAACGTCCAAACGAGACTCGCAGCGCCTGCGAGAAAGAACAAGGCCGCGCTCAACGATTCCATCGTGATGATGACACGCTTGCGGTTCAGTTTATCGGCATAGACACCGGCGAGCGGGGATAACAGGACGCGGGGCAACGTGCCAAAAAGAAGGACGAGCGCGAACTGGAGTCCGGAGCCTGACGTCGTCAGGACGGTCAAGCCGGCGACGAACGTGAACAGGCTCGAAGCGAACAGCGACATGAATTTCCCGAGCAACAAGACGTACAAGTTTGGTGATGTGTTCATCAGAATCATTCTCCTTTACTATAAAGTTCAATTTAATTTAACTTTTTTAAAGAGGTGCTCTATGATTGGACAACAGATTAAAGCGTTACGGAAAGAAAAAAAGTTGACCCAAAGCCAGCTCGCAGAAGGCATCATCACGAAATCGATGCTCAGTATGATTGAGAACGGCAAGGCGGAGGCGTCGATGCGCAGCCTACGCGAGATTGCGAAGCGACTAGACGTGCCGGTACAGTCGCTGCTTGTCGATGCGCGAGAAGCAGATTTACAGAAAATCGTCGAGGAGATTGAATCGACACAAGGGACGCTCCAATCATGGAAAGATGAAGACGTCCAACAAGCGCTTCGTCCTTATTTAGAAGACGAGATGAACTCGGTATGGCAAGGGAAAGCTTATACTTTATTCGCGGACACGATGTTCAATAATGGAGAGCAACAAAAACTGCTTGAGCTATACGATCGGGCAATTGCGGTGTTTGAGCGGTTCGAGGAGAAAGAGGAACTGATTATGGCGCGCATCAGCCAAGCCTTTTATCTGCTTATGTGGAATCGTTTTGACGAGGCGATTGAGCGCATTGATATGCTTGAATTGATTGATTTGAGGAGCATGAAAACGAAGACGCGTGTTGAGTTCAGTATGTTGATGGTGTTCCGGAATATGTTGTATGACGATGATTTGCCAGGTGCGATTCGTCGTCTTGAAGATACACTCGATTATATGACACGGACAAAGATATACTATCGTGTGGACGATGTATATCGTGTCATCGCGATATGTGCCCTGTATTTAAAAGATGAGGATTTAGTCTTAAGTGCGCTAGAGAAAGCGAAGCAATACACTGCCTTTACAGGGGATGTATCAATGAAAATACGTGTCGCGATGACCGAGGCGCTCTACGCAATTGATTATCGGAAAACAGACCTTCTAAAACAGCAAATTTCGGTTATGGACCAATTATTAGCGGGGAATGAAGAGTTCATTGCCGCATTCGAGATGAGTAAAGGTGTTTATTTCGCACTGACCGGTGAGACAGAAGTAGCTCGGAAGTCGTTTTTGAAGCTGTTGGAGCACCATGATCAGTGGGCGAAGCATGGTTTTGTCGACCAAGCCATTTACTTCGAGGGATTGTTAATTGGAACGAGTCACGGTTGTGGGGATGAGTGGATACCGTTGATTGAACGAGAAGTCGGTTTATTCCCGGAAGGTCGTTTCCGGAGCCACCTTACTTCGATGATGAAAAAAATCAAGGGCTGATGACTCAGCCCTTGAACGTTTGAATGAGTGTTCCTTTCCCATCCTCGACTTGAATCGAGGCGTGCGCGCCATTGACGAGCGTCAGTTGTGGCGGCACGTGCCCGCAGTCGATGTCATAGATGACGGGTACGTCGAGCATGTCTTGAAGCTCGGCGTAGACGTCTTCGGCCGTATAGCCTTGGATCGGTTGTTGCGCCTCGCTTCGGCCGAACAAAATTCCGCTCGTATGATCGAACCAACCGGCCCACTTCATTTGAAGGAGGGTCCGTTTGAGTGCAGGGACGTCGAACTCAGCGTTCTCGAAGTACCAAAGAATCGGCTCCCCGTTCAAATGCTCGCGTTGGAACGTGTGGATGTCGCCATAAGGCGTGCCGATTGTATGCAACAAGACGTCGATGCAACCGCCGAGCAGTCGCCCTGTCGCCTCGGTGCCGCCCATCGCTTTCCATTCGGTCGTCTCGGTCAAATGATAGATGTGCGGAGTCGGGTTCCCGTGTTGCCATTCCTTTTGATAATGCTCCGAAGCGCGTTGAATGACGGTCTCGCCTTCTTTTGCCGAGACGACATCGAGCCAACGTGAACTCGTCTCGTCCCACTCCTCGCCGCGAAGGTCGACGAGGTTCGTCCCATGCGCTGAGGCGATGCCGGTTTTTAACGTATAGACGAATAGAAATAAGCTGACGTCGGAATAACCGAGCATCCATTTCGCCGGTAGCGCGTCCCAAGCGATACGGTCTAGAATTTCAATCAATAGCGTCCCGCCCCACGGCGGGATAATCAAATCGATCGTCTCGTCTTGAAACAACGACGTCAGCTCACTCGCGCGGACGTCGGCAGGCGCCGACTTGGCGTTTGACTGCGTCCAACTCGACGGCTGGAAGCGTAACGTGAAACCATGACGGTTGAACGTCTTCTCCGCTTCATGGAGTAGATGGTGAAGTTCGGTCGGGATGCCGGATGAGGGCGCCGTGACACCGACCGTTCTGCCGGTCAGTTGGGGATAACGAATCATAAAGGCCTCCTGTGGATAAGTAGTGGAATGAAGTGTGGAATCGGATTATCCACATGTGGACAAGTCACTTTTGACGCATATGCTCCGCATGACGGATGCCCCACGCGTTCATCGTTTCGAGCACCGGGATGAGCGTCCGTCCGTATTCGCTTAATCGATAGTCGACGCGCGGCGGCACTTCCGGATAGACGGTCCGGATGATGATGTCGTGCTCTTCTAAATCACGGAGTTGGGCCGTCAGGATTTTTTGACTGATGTTCGGAAGCGCGCGTTTCAGTTCACTGAACCGGAGTGTGCCTCCGTTAATGAGGGCGAGTAAAATCGACGGCTTCCATTTGCCCGTAATCAGTTCGAGCGCCGTATCGACTTCACAACTTGAGATTTTCGTCACAACGTTCTCTCCTTCATAGTATCCTTTACGTAACTATACCACCTTTTTGTGCCGTCTTCTGTCGATTTCACTTAGCGGGTATACTCAAAAGAGAGGTGAAGAACATGAAACTAACAAATATCAAATTAGGTGCTGTCACGTTGCGCGTCAGCGACTTGAACACGATGCAAGCTTTTTATAAAGAAATCATCGGGATGGACGTTCTCGACACGAGAGACGGGTACGTGACGCTCGGCACGGAGACGACGCCGCTCGTCATCTTGCATGAAGTGAAAGGCGCGCGACCAAATCGTCAAGCGGCTGGCCTGTTCCATTTCGCCATCCTTCTACCGGACCGAATCGAGCTCGGCCGAGTGCTCCATCATTTAATCAGTCGTCACATCGAGGTCGGGCAAGGGGACCATTTGGTGAGCGAGGCGTTCTATTTGAGCGATCCAGAAGGGAACGGCATCGAACTGTATGCCGACCGACCTCGTGACCAGTGGGAATATGAGCCGAACGGGCACGTGAAGATGTCGACGGATCCTGTCGACTATCAATCGATGCTCGAAGCGGCGGCCGATCGCCCGTTCACGGGACTGCCGTCCGGGACGACGATGGGCCACGTGCATTTCAAAGTTCGTTCTCTCGAGATGGCGCGTTCATTTTATGCGGATCGCCTCGGTTTCACGGTGACGACGGACTCTTATCCGGGTGCCTTATTCTTGGCGGCCGACGGCTATCATCATCATGTCGGCACGAACGTTTGGGCGCGACCGAGCATGCCGATGGGCGAAGAAGCCGGCATCGAGGCGTGGACACTGCTCGTCGATGCGGCGACGAACGAAGCGCTCGGTGGGACGACGAGCGAATGGTCGCTCACCGATTCAGACGGCATTACGGTCAATATAAAAAGCGTGGACTGATGTCCGCGCTTTTTAACGTGCTGTCATTTTTTTCTGGCCTGAATCGAACGAGAGGCGAAGCCCGCGTTTTTTATACGCTTGCTCGACTCGTTTTGGGTTGATGCTAAGCTCGAGATGAGCGAGCTTCAAATGTTCAAGCTGTGGCACCGTGACATCGAGACGGACGAGCTCCATGTTGCGCTCGGCTTTCTTACGGGTGCGTCTCAAGTTACGGGGCACTTCCTCTGACGTCAGTGCCGCGATCGTTTCGTTGATTTGTTGTCGTTTGTCGCCTTTGACGCTCAGTGCCGTATACAATTTTTCGAGCGAACCGAATCGCTTAATCAATTTTACCGACTGGCTCTCGTCAAGTCCGGCCACAGGAGGAATCCCGTCAGAACGGTCTCCTGTCAACGCCTTGACGGCTGAGAGTTGTTTCGGCTTCAAGCCTTCATAGAGTGCTGCAATCTCCTCAGGGCGAATCTCGAGATGTCGCTTGAGCGGGAGCGGGCGGTTGTCTTTAATGTCGCAACGCGCCTGCATCTGTTGCAGTTCTTGAGTTTGAAGCCAAACCGTGATGCGTGGGCTCACGAGCTGAAGCAAATCTTTATCCTTCGTCATGATGACGACAGGTGCGCTACAGCTGAACTTCCGCGCGATGTGGGCGATCAAATCTTCTCCTTCATAGCCTTCGACTTGATATTGCGGGATGCCGCTCTCTTCAAGGAGTTGGCGCATGAGTTCCATTTGAGCCTTCAATTCGGGCGGTGTTTGGCGACGGCGGCGTTTATAACCGGGATAAAGTTCCCGACGCCACAATGTTTCACGTGATACGTCCCAAACGACGACAAAATGGGTCGGACGATGTCTGCGTAGAATCGTCCGGATGAGGCCGGTCATTCCGATGACGGCGCTCCGATCGTTTTTTGATACCTCGCGTCCTTTTTTCGTTCGGCTCGCGGCGGCACCATAGTAGGCACTGGCCAGCATGGAGTTACCGTCAATTAAAAATAGTTTACGTTCCATGCGTAACCTTCTTTCTGTAGTTGTTGGACCGAGCAATCGTGAATAACTCGGTGATGTTGTGTCAATGAGTGGCGTGCACTCAAATAAGCAACATATGTGCAGTATAGCACGACAGGACATGAAAATATAGCGACAGTTCTGAGCGCATAAGAAAAGCCTTCCCGACGTGGAGTGGGAAGGCAAGTGGAAGCGTCAATCGATTTCAGCTTGAATCTCGTCTCTATGGGCGAGAATCAAGTCGACGAAGACGATGCGGTGGTTATCGACTTCACGGACGATTAATTCGTGATCACCGGGCAGGACGAAGCGTTCGCCGGCTCGGGCGTTCGCTTTTTGTGACAAGACGAACCCGCCGACCGTGTCGACGTCGTCTTCAATCTCGATCCCGAACCGTTCCTCGACTTCCTGTGTGAGGACGAGGCCGGACAGGCGATAGTGCCCCGGGGTGACTTCCGTGATTTCGGCCTGTTCGTCGCGGTCGAACTCGTCACGAATCTCGCCGACGATTTCTTCTAAGATGTCCTCAATCGTGAGCAGGCCGGCCGTGCCGCCGTATTCATCGATGACGAGACACATCATCGTCCGTGCGTTTTGCATCTTCACCATCGCTTCTTGGAGCGGGGTGAACTCGGTCACGAGCGGCAGTTGATGGATGAACGTTGCGAACGGGGCATCACTGTTCGCGAGTTGGGCCGTGAACAACTGCTTCGCGTTCACAAAGCCGAGCACGTCGTCCCGGTCGCCGTCGCGTGTGACCGGATAGCGCGTATATTGGTGCTCTTGGACGGTGGCGATAATCGAGTCCATCGAATCTTCCTCGTCAATCGTGACCATGTTCATGCGCGGCACCATCGCGTCTTTCGCGACGCGCTCGTCGAACGAGAAGATGTTTTGCACGTAGGCGAGCTCGTTCTCGTTAATCTCCCCGCTCTTGAAGCTCTCCGTCATGATAATCTTCAGTTCTTCCTCGGAATGCGCCGTCTCTTGAGCGGTCGTCTGGACACCGAACAAGCGAAGCGTGAGCCGGGCCAAACTGTTCAACACACGGATGAACGGATACATAATCTTCGTGAACCAGTAAAGCGGACGTGCGACGAGGAGCGTCAACTTCTCGGCCTCGTGAACAGCGAGCGTCTTCGGGACGAGTTCACCGATAACTACATGTAAGAAGGCGATCAACAAGAAGGCGATTAAAAATGACAAGAACGTCGAAGTGGTCGCCGAGACGTTGAAGACGTTGATGAGCGGTTCCATCATCCCTTCGATTTGATCGGCGCCGATCCACCCAAGGCCGAGCGCGGACAAGGTGATGCCGAACTGAGACGCGGAAAGGGAATCATCGAGATTCTCAATCACTTTTTTTGCGACGATGGCGCGCTTGTTTCCTTCAAGAACGAGTTGGTCGAGTCGTGCGCCCCGCACTTTGACGATTGAAAATTCGGCAGCGACAAAGAACGCGGTCAAGAAGATGAGCAAGGCAACGATGATTAAACTGAGTAACGTGGGACTGTCCAAAAATTCCCCCAAAAATCGGGGAGTCACCTCCATTGAAGTAAGATTGTACGTCTTTCAGGCAATTCCTGAAAACGAGTAGTTTGTTTCAGTATAGTGGATTTACTTTAAATATTCAAAATCAAGGTCGGGAGGTTTCGACAAGAGGGGAATGAGGGAACTACAAAGCGAGAAGCTGAAGGAGGGAACAGTATGGCAAACTATCCAGAGTTAAAAGGGAAAGTCGCGGTCATCACGGGGAGTTCGAAAGGGATTGGGCGTGCCGTCGCCGAGCGCTATGCGAAAGAAGGCGTCCATGTCGTCTTGAACTATCGGAGTAGCGAAGACGAGATGAACGAAGTCATTCGTGGCATTGAGGCGAGTGGCGGGAAAGCGGTCGCGGTAAAAGGGGACGTCGCGGAAGAAGGGCTCGCCGAGAAGATGATCGAGAAAGCTGTCTCTGAGTTTGGGAAGATGGATATCTTCGTCAACAACGCCGGTGTCCAAGTCGAAGCGAAGACGCACGAGATGGAGCTCGACAATTGGAAGAAGATTATCGATACGAACTTGACGGGCACGTTCCTCGGTGTGCGTGCCGCGTTGAAATATTTCGTCGAACACGAGATTCAAGGAAATATCATCAACATGTCGTCGGTGCATGAAGTCATCCCCCGCCCAGGTTATACGCACTATGCGGCGAGTAAGGGTGGCGTCAAGATGTTCACAAAATCGGTCGCGCTTGAATACGCACCGAACAAGATTCGCGTGAACGCCATCGCACCAGGTGCGATCGATACACCGATCAACGAAGAGACGATGCAAGACCCGGAAGAGAAGAAAGGGCTCGAGGCGCTCATCCCGACGCATGAGATTGGTCGTCCGGAACAAATTTCGGCGGTCGCCGCATGGCTCGCGTCAGACGAGTCATCCTACGTGACTGGTACGACGATTTTCGCCGACGGTGGCCTTTCGCTTTATCCGTCGTTTGGCCCTGAAAACAAAGTCCAATGAAAAAGAGGGGTTCGCGCAATGCGGACCCCTTCTCTTTTGTTAACTACTCATCTTATCTTCGGCTACATATTTCGGTAAGGTGATGGTGAAGGTCGATCCATCCCCGACACTTGAATCGACATGAATCGATCCGCCATGACCTTCCGCAATCTCTTTACAGATGGCAAGACCGAGACCGGTGCCGCCGATTTTACGGCTGGCCGAGTTGTCGACACGATAGAATTTATCGAACAGTTTGGAAATCGCCGATTCAGGTATTCCGATGCCTTTGTCTTGAACCGAAATCTCAATCGTGTCCGTTTGATCATGCGTGACGCAGACGGCAACCTTCCCCCCGTCCGGCGAATATTTAATCGCGTTGTGCAGCAAGTTCGTGAACAGTTGACTCAACCGATTCCGGTCCCCATAAACGAGGAGATTCGTATCACATTCGAGCGTGAGCGCATGGTGTTGGCTCGCGCCTTGATGTAGCGCAATCGTTTCGGACAAAATGTCATGCAGGCGTTCGGGTTGGTACTCGTACGCCTGTTGACCAGACTCCATGCGCTGGACGTCGAGCAGATTCGAAATCAAGTCCTCAAGGCGAAGCGTCTCTTGATGAATCATCCCTAAATACTGATCGACGCGATCTGGCTGTAAGCTCCGATAGCGCAACAGTTCCGTGAAGCCGATGATGCTCGTGAGCGGTGTCCGCAACTCGTGGGACACCGTCGAGACGAGCTCGGTCTTCAGACGGTCGACTTCGGTCTCTTGTGTCACGTCACGGAAGACGAGCATCGTGCCGTGTCGCGTGCCCCGTAAATGAATCTTCTCGGCATACATTTGAATGAAGCGTGCTTCTTGGTTCATCGAGAACGTCACGCTCTCTTCCATGCCCTCACCTTCGAACGCATGGCGCATGAACGAGAAGAACGCGTCTTTTTGGTCGACTTGAAGTCCGAGCGCTTCTAAATCGGCGTCGAGTCGATATAAGTCCATCTCGTTTCGTTTTGTGATGGCTTGATTGAACATGACGAATAGCGCCTGGTTCGCCATCTTCTCGTTCGTCGTATGTTCGACATAAATGACAGCATCTCGAATCGAGTGAAGCAGACGGGCCGTCTTTTCACGTTCCTCTTCGACTTGATGACGCTGCATCGCGAGCGAAGAGGCCATTTGACGGAACGAGTCGGTCAATTGGCCGACCTCGTTTCGGGACGAGGCCCACTGCATCGGCACGGTTTGTTCATCCGCGAGTCGGCCGCTGTTGACGATCAAATCTTGGAGCTGACCGGTCAACCGCTGAACGTACGGACGGGCTGCGATGAAGAGGACGAGGAGGACGGCGAGGAGGGATAACAACCAGAGTACTTGCGCCCACTTCGTATGTGTCGCAAGTTGCTCACGAAGCATGTTCTCCTCATCGTTCAATGAGTTTCGATATTCCGTGAACACGGACTCCATGTCGACGATGCTCGCGCTCATATCCGCGGCGCTCTTCGAATTGATTTTAAACTTCCGGTCTGCCGGTGGTTCCGCTTGCGGCGTCACCTTGCCGAGTGTCGGCATCTGCAAAAACGGCTCGGTGACCGTACCGGTACGTTTCGCTACGACATAGCGCTCTAGGCTCGGCATGACACGTTCCTGATATGCCGAGAAGAGCGTCCGAGCGTCGCTCGCATACACTTTCTCTTTTTCAGTGACCGCATTCGCTTCAAACCAAGCGGTCTGCGTCTCAATCAACGCTTGTTTATCTTTGACGCGGGTGAGCATCTCCTCGTCACCGAGGATGACGTAGCCGCGCATCTCATATTGCATGGACTGCCACGTCTCGAATAACTCAGTCGCATTCGTTCTGCGTTCGCTGACATTCTCGAGCGAGGTCGTCGTCTGTTCAATTCGATTTTCCGTATAGACGTACACGGCAAGTGAGGTAAGGAGGATCAGTCCGATGAATAAATAGAAGACGAATAAAAACTGTCTTCCGATCCGTTGGTCAATCCATGCTTTCATAATAGACCGTTCCTTCCTGGAACTACGTGCATTCCATCTGTGACAAAATCCTGTCTGGTTCGTTCCTTCATTGTACAGATTTCAACCAGCCGTTGCCACCAATCAAGAAATTCTCGGAAGTTCACTATTATTCATTGACCAATAGTGAACTATGGGCTATTGTTTAATATATAGTAGAGGAGGCGGGATGATGAATCCTCAATTTAAGAAGGGCGTGCTCAACTTATGTGTGCTCGCGCTCGTCGAACAAGGCGACCGTTACGGCTATGAGCTCGTCCAAGCCATTTCGGCGAAAGTATCCATCTCGGAAGGTGCGGTCTATCCGCTCCTTCGGCGGCTAACGTCCGAAGGCTACTTCACGACGTACTTGAAAGAGTCGGCTGAAGGACCGCCGCGAAAGTATTACACGATCACGGACCAAGGGAAGATGCATTTAGAGGCGTTACGAAACGAGTGGGAATTGTTCACAACAGGCGTCAACGAATTGATTAAAGGGGGAGACGACGTATGACAGAAGAACAGTATTTGGGAGAGCTCGAACGATTACTTGCCGGGGTGAGCGTCATCGAACGAGTCGATATGTTGCGTGACGTGTCCGAGTACTTTGCGAACGGACGGGCAGACGGGAAGACGGACGCAGCGATGATTGAGGAGCTTGGGCGGCCAGAGACGTTAGCCGGTGAGCTGCTTGGATCGACTGAGTCCTCTTCTGAAGTCAGTCGTAAAGAGCCGACCGTCGTCAAAAGTCAGAACGTGGCGTTCCATAACGTCTCCATCGACGTCCTGCAAGCACACGTCCGCGTCGTTCCGTCGCATGACGGTTTTGCCTACGCCACGCTCGAGACGGAACGGGACCACGGGGTGACGATGAATATCGTCGGGGACACCTTGGAAATCCGAATCGAGTCCGAGCGTCGTTTCGGTCTATCGAATTTGTTTGCCTGGGCGGTGACGAAGGCCCCGGTGCTCCATATCGAGCTGCCGCGTCATGCGTATGAACAAGTCGTCTTGAAGAATCGTCACGGCTCGTGCGACGTGCGAAACCTAGATGCGGCATCGGTCGAAGTCGAGAGCGAGAACGGTAGCATCACGGTGAACACGGTGAATGCGAAGCGTGGCTCTTTCCGTTCCCCGAACGGGAAAGTCAGTCTCACGGCGATGAGCGGTCAGGCGTTACATGCCCATTCCTCGAACGGACGCGTGGAAGTCGCTGCCTCGAACGTCGATCGATTAGAGGTCCATTCCTCGAACGGGCGTCTCGATATCCACGACGTAAAAGGAGCGGTCGAGGCGAAGACCTCGAACGGACGCATCGACTATGCGATGGATGTGTTCGAGCACCCAGTCCGCCTGAAGACGAATAATGGGCGCATCGATGTTCGGTTGAAACGTGAGCCGCGTGATGCCGTCATCCGTGCGAAAACGAACAACGGCAAAGTCGAGCTGTTCGGCGATCGGGCGAATGAGCGGACGTATGGGGATGGGACGGTTGAACTTAGACTGACGAGCTCGAACGGAAGCATTACCGTTGAACAAGCATGAAAAAGACTCGCGCGTGAGCCCTTCACGTGCGAGTCTTGCTATTTATAAATCGTGCACGAGCACATAGGCGACACGGACCGGACCGTGTACCCCGACAATCAAGTTCATCTCGATATCGGCCGAGTTCGATGGGCCGGAGATAAAGTTGACGCCTTTCGGTGACGCGAGGTCTCCGTCCTTGTCTAATGCACTGAGCTGCTTGGCGGTTTGTGTCATCCGAGGGACAAGGACCGATTTCGGGATAATGGCGATATGGTCGTGCGGCAACAGGCTTATCGTCCGTGATTTTCCCGGTTTTGCGTATTGGACGATTGTCGCGCTCTCGGCGAACGCCGCGTCGGCGATTGTGATGCCGATATCGGCTTTGACGGCCAACGCCCGACTCTCATCCGGACGCGTGGCGTCCCACCAGTCGAACGATGCGCTCGTTTTTGGCGCCCACGACTTGATGCGCTCGTCATGCTCGGCGATGATTGCCTGTCCCCCGTACTGCTCAATCAAAAGGCGAAGTGTCTCGTCGAGATGAGCCGACTCGCATTCGATGACGTCTGTGTGGATACGTGTCGCAACCATCCGAAACGTCTCGAGGAGCTCCTCTTCAGACGCGTCCTTCAACACGTCATCTTGCGGACGGTGCTTGTACACACGTTTGGGCGGGGTCAAGTCGATGTCGCGTCCGAGTTGGTTGGCGATGCGTTTCAAAAAGTCTTCACGGTTCGTGATTGTACCTGGATTCACTCTGCATTCCCCCGTTTCTTGAACCAGTCCCGTACGGTCTGTTTACTCGGTTGCGGCAAGTCTTTCGAGTCCGTCCATGCCGGTAGCCCTTTCTCGATTTGTCCCGCCTTCGTGAACGGAGACGTGGCGAACGGTGCCATCTGCTCGGCCGCGCCGAACAAAAGCGGGCTCGAGGACGTGACGGCGAAGCCTTTCATGGCAATCCGTTCGACGAACGGCGACTGCTTCTTCTCTTCGACGATGACGCGGCGATGCTCAATCAACAGTTCGTGGAGCGGGATCTTGACCGGACACGCTTCCGTACAAGCACCGCATAAGCTCGATGCGTAAGGCAGTTCCTTATAATTCTCGTATCCGTCAAGGAGCGGGGCGAGCACAGCGCCGATCGGACCGGAATAAATCGAGCCGTAGGCGTGGCCGCCGATATGACGATACACCGGACAGACGTTGATGCAAGACGCACAGCGGATACATTGCAGCACCGATTGGAACTGGGTACCGAGAATCCCGGAGCGCTTGTTGTCGACGATGACGAGATGGAATTCTTCAGGACCATCGACCTCGCCGATAGACCTTGTCCCGGCGAACGTCGTGATGTATGAGGTGAGTCGTTGCCCGACGGCGCTTCGGCAGAGCATGTTGACGAGCACTTCGAACTCTTCGTACGACGGCACGAGCCGCTCCATCCCCATGACAGAGATGACCGTGTCCGGAAGGGACGTGACCATCCGTCCGTTTCCTTCATTCGTGACGAGCCCGACGGCACCGCTCTCGGCGATGGCGAAGTTACAGCCGGTGATGCCGACTTCCGCTTTCAAAAAATCTTTCCGTAGCTCCCGACGAGCATAACGACCGAGCTCGGTCGGGTCATTTGTCCCCTCGTACCCGTTCGCGGTGAACGTCTTATGGACGGCGTTCCGGTCTTTATGAAGTGCCGGGGCGATGATGTGCGACGGCGGATCGTTATCGAGTTGAAGAATCCATTCCCCGAGGTCTGACTCGACGACCGTACACCCTTCTTCTTTTAACGCCTCGTTCAGGCCGATTTCTTCTGTCACCATCGACTTGGCTTTGACGATATGTTTCGCGTCCTTCGACCGGACGACTTCCCGGATATACCGGTTCGCTTCTGCCGGCGTCTCGGCGAAGAAGACGTGGCCGCCGCGTTTTGAGATGTTTTCGCTCAATTGATACAAATAATAGTCGAGGTGTTCGAGTACGTGCTGACGAATCTCTTCCGAATGGTCACGGAACGCTTCCCAGTCGCCTAGTTCCTCAGCCGCGTACAGCCTGACGCCACGAAGACGGTCTTGGGCCGAACTGACGGCTTCCCGCATGAACGGGTTGTCAATCCCGTCTTTGCGACGCGCTTGAAACTTCTCATCTAATCGAATCCCCATGCTCATGCCTGTTTCACCCCTTCATTCAACAATTCGGCGATATGCATCACTTTGATTGGATGGCCTTGTTTATGTAGGCGTCCCCCGATATTCATCAGACACGAGGCGTCCGCCCCGATTAAGACGTCGGCTCCAGAATTCAAGATGGACGCGACCTTCTCGTCGACCATCTGCACCGACACGTCCGGCATCTTGACGGAGAACGTGCCACCAAACCCACAGCAGTTATGGACACCGTCGAGCGGGACCATCGTCAAGCCGTCGACATGTTTGAGCAGTTGCCCGGGTGCCGCCTCGATTCCGAGGAGGCGCGTCATATGGCACGAGGCGTGATACGTCGCTTTGGCAGGGAACTTCGCCCCGACGTCTTTCACCTCGAGCACGTCGACGATGAATTGCGTCAATTCGAACGTCTTCGCCGCATGGGCCTCGGCGCGCGTTTTCCAAGCCGGGTCATCCTTGAACAAATGTGCGTAATCGCGCATCATCATGACGCACGAGCCGGAAGGGCCGACGATGTAATCGGCGTCCGCCTTCTCGAACGTCTCGATCATATGCTTCGCAATCTTTTTCGTCTCTTCGTGATAGCCGCTGTTATAGGCCGGCTGACCGCAACACGTCTGCTCGAACGGGAAGCTGACGTCACAGCCGAGGTGTTCCAATAGTTCGACCGTCGCTTGACCTACCGATGGGAAGAGCGTATCGGAAAGGCAAGTGACGAATAGCGCCACTTTAGGCATGTCCATTCCTTCTTTCTTCAGCTGGTTTTCGTAAACGATTTCACCGCCATTATTTCATAACGGAACGACAACAATAAAGCAAAATGGGTTGAATCGCATAAAAAACTGTAAAATCCTGTCTAATTGAGAAGGGGATGAGAATGAATTGGAATTCAGGCATATCCTGCTATAAAACAGCATTCCCTTGCTTCGATACAGAAAAACCCTCGTCGAGGACGAGGGCACGAATCTAACTTATAAGAAAAACATTTCCAAGATAAAGAGTGCGCCGAACAAGTAGATGAGCGGGTGGACCGTCTCTTTGTTCATCGCTTTAAAGATCGGATAGAGGATGAACCCGAAGGCAATCCCGCGCTCGATGCTACCTGAGAGCGGCATGATAAGGATCGTCATAAAGGCCGGGAAGTATTCGCTAAAGTCCGACCAATCGATATAGCGGACGTTCGTCAACATGAGGGCCCCGACGATAATCAGTGCGGGCGCCGTGATGGCCGCGACACCGGAGATGGCGCCGATGAGCGGGCTAAAGAAGAGCGTGAGCCCGAACAATCCCGCGACGACAGCCGTCGTCAGGCCGGTCCGTCCGCCTTGAGCGACACCGGCGGCCGATTCAATATACGCCGTCGACGGGCTCGTTCCGACGAGCGAGCCGCCCATCGTTGCGAGCGAGTCAGCGAACAAGGCGCGGTGCCCGTTCTCAATTGTTCCGTCTTGCTTCAGTAACCCTGCCTGCTTTCCGACCCCGACGAGTGTGCCGGTCGTGTCAAAGAGCGTGACGAGGAAGAATGACAAGACGGCGCCAAACAGGCCGTATTGAATGACATCGGTGAACGCGGTGACCGGGTTTACCATCAGTCCTTCCGGCAACGTCGGCATCGCCGTCACCCCGTCAATTTTTAAGAGGTCCATAAAGTAGGCCGCAATCCCGGTGAGAATCATCCCGATGAGGAGTGACCCCGGGATGTTCCGTGAGAAAAGGAGTGCCGACACGATGAGCCCGCCGAGCACGAGGAGGACGCTCGGAGACGACAAGTCGCCGAGACGGACGAGGTTCGCCTCGTCTGACACGATGAGACCCGACAGTTTCAAACCGAGCGAAGCGATGAACAATCCGATGCCGGTCGTGATGGCATGCTTCAATGACGCCGGAATCGCTTGAATCAACTTCGTCCGAATCGGGGACAGCGATAAAATCAAAAAGAAGACAGACGAGACGAAGACGACGCCGAGCGCGGTCGACGGCGCGATTTGTTGCTGGGCGACGAGCGTATAGGCGAAGAAGGCGTTCAGCCCCATCCCGGGTGCGACGGCGATTGGCAGGTTCGCATAAAACGCCATCAATCCCGTCCCGATCAAGATGGCGATGATGGTCGCCGTGAACGCTTGCGCGAACGGGATGCCGGCATCAGACAGGATGGCCGGGTTAACGACCGAGATATACGCCATCGTGACGAACGTTGTGACGCCAGCGGTCACTTCTTGTTTAACATTCGTCCCATGTTGTTTCAAATAAAATAAGTTCATGAATAAGACTCCTTGTATTAATGAATTTCCGAACAATAACTACTCGAATAAGCTTAAATGCACGTTATCAACTTGATGACTATACAAAATGAATAAGGTATCGTCAATAACTTCGAGTGAAAAAACTATAAAAATTCAAATGAAAGCGTTAATCGTTCGGAAATCGATGAAATGAAAATAATGCTTGCTCTGAAACGCGTTTCAGCTTGTACGCTTGAACCAAAGGAGGGGAAATCCGATGAATGGATCGACATGGAAGACGTTTTGTAGCGGAATCGTCTATGAACTGGTAATCAATCAGTTGTACACACCGTTCGGAAGAATGTTGTGTAGCCATTTTCAAGATGAATTCCTTCAGTTGCCAATCGAGGAACGGTTTCGTCTCGTACAGGCGATTCGCGTGCAAGTGATCGACAAGGGTGGCAGTCCAGATGCAAACTGGGTACACTATATGCAAAGACTGACAAACTGAGGTGAGACGAGTTGGCGAACATTCGAGATATCGCGAAACATGCAGACGTGTCCGTGACGACGGTATCGCGCGTCATCAATGCGCATCCGTACGTGTCTGACGAGAAACGAAAGCGGGTGCAGCGTGCGATGAAAGAGCTCGGCTACTTGCGGAATCAACAAGCGTTGACGCTCTCGACCGGGCGGACACAGCGGTTCGTCGTCATCTTGCCGTATATGGACCATCCGTATTATGGCTTGTTCGTCAACGGGTTGGCCAAAGCCGCGCTAGCGAAAGACTATCGACTCGTCATGTGGCAAACCGAATATCGGCTCGACCAAGAACGTCAAGCGCTCGACTTGTTGAAACATCGGGAAGTTGACGGGGCGATCGTCCTATCGCATACGATGACGTTCGAGGAGATGGAGACGTATCGAGCCTATGGTCCGATTTCCGTCGCGACGGTCGGTGCACCGGAGACGATTTCGTCTGTGCACGTCGATCATTACACCGCATTCCAAACCGGCCTTCGTGTCTTGACAGAGGCAGGCTATGAAGACGTCGGCATCGTCTTGTCGAGGCCGGACAGTCCAAGCTCCATCGCGCGTCAGCAGGCATACTTCGATGAAGTGGCGTCCGCGCGTGAGCGATGGGTCTATAGCGGATACTTGACGAGTGAGGACGGGAAGCGGTTGGTCTCGGCTTTCCTCTCTGAACAGGAGCGCCCCCATGCGCTCTTTTTCTCGTCTGACTATGTCGCGCTCGGTTTTTTAGGGGAAGCGACCCGTAGCGGCCTTCAGGTGCCGCATGACATCGCTGTGCTCGGTTTTGACGGCCATCCGATTGGCCAGGCGTTCGGTTTATCGACGATGCGCTCCCCGAACGAAGACATCGGGCGCGCCTTGTTTGAGGCCACGTTCCAGGAAATGACGGGCGCGCCGGTCGTCCAGGAAAGTTTGACGGTCACGTACTTGTCAGGGACGACCCTCTAGGCAACTTCCTCGCTCGACTATTTCGAAACGATTAGAATGAAGACAGAAGTCGAGAGGAGGATGTCAGATGAAAATCAACGTGACAGAAGAAGCATTACAATTCTTTAAAGACGAGATGGAAGTGAAATCAGGCCAGACGGTGCGCTTGTTTGCTAAGTATGGGGGTTCGACGGACTTGACGCACGGTTTCTCGGTCGGCGTCATCACAGAAGACATCGATAACGCGGCGGTTGAGACTGAGGCGGACGGGATTCGCTTCGTCGTAGCCGAACAAGACGAGTGGTTATTCCAAGGGCAGGACGTCAACGTCGAGATTCGCGGCGACGAAGTCGTGTTCGTGCAAGCGTAACATCACAATTCGTTAACAGATGGGTGACATCTGTTTGAATCAAACATCCGCGGGGAACAGTCTATGACATGACAAAACCGAAAGGGTGAAGACGCATGTCAGACAAAGACAAACGCGAACAAGAAGAACGTGAGAAGTTGAAACGCGATCAGCCCGACATCTCGCACGAGGAAGACTCAAAAGGGGATCATTCGGACCTCGAAGAGACGGACGAAGACGAACAAGCATAAAGAGCCCGCGGGCTCTTTTTGTTTTGCAATTGAAAGAACGGGCATAGACGTTATAATGAATGAGGGAAAACTAATTCAGTGAGGAGAATGAACTATGAGTACAGTACTTGTCTTCGGACACAAAAATCCGGATACGGACACGATTTGTTCAGCGATCGCCTACGCGGAGCTGAAGAAGAAATTAGGGATGGACGCAGAGGCTGTCCGTCTCGGTGAAGTGAGCAACGAGACACAATACGCACTCGACCACTTCCGCGTCAAAGCGCCACGTCTTGTCGAACGCGTCTCAGACGAAGCGAACGCGGTCATCTTGGTCGACCATAACGAGTTCCAACAGAGTGCCGTCGACATCGAAGACGTGCGCATTCTCGAAGTCATCGATCACCACCGCATCGCGAACTTCCAAACGGCAGACCCGCTTTACTACCGGGCCGAGCCAGTCGGTTGCACGGCGACGATTTTACTTAAACTCTACAAAGAGCACGGGATTGAGATCGCTCCGGACATGGCTGGTTTGATGCTCTCGGCCATCATCTCGGACTCGCTCCTCTTCAAATCACCAACGTGCACGGACGAGGACATCAAAGCAGCGAAAGAGCTTGCTGAGATCTCTGGGACAGACGTCGAGGCGTACGGTCTTGAGATGCTAAAAGCGGGGGCTGACTTGAGCCAAAAGACCGTGCCTGAACTCATCACGCTCGACTCGAAAGAGTTCGCGATGGGCGACTACCGTGTGGAAATCGCACAAGTGAACACGGTCGACGCGAACGACGTATTGAACCGTAAAGCGGACGTCGAAGCAGCGATGGCGGTGAAGTTGTTGGACAAAGAGCTCGACCTGTTCGTTCTTGCCATCACGAACATTTTGACGAACGACTCAGAAGCGCTCGTCGTCGGTGAGAAAAAGGACTTGTTCGAGAAGGCGTTCAACGTTGAACTTCAAGAAGGGTTGGCGACACTTCCTGGCGTCGTGTCACGGAAAAAACAGATCGTCCCTGTGTTGACAGAGACGGCGACGAACTGACGTATGAATGAACATCCTGGAGACGGGATGTTCATTTTTTATGGAGAATTTGGAAAATTAGCCTTATATTGAAAGAGGAAGATTGTATTATGAATCGAACGATGAATGGGGAGCACAGATGAAAAAGAAGCGAATCGGCTGGATGATGGGATTCGGGTTTGGGGTGTGTATCGGAATTTTCTATCTAGGTAACGTGATGACCGTTCAACCGGAGAAGATATCCGGAAACGGGAATCCGGCGCTCATCGGCCTGTTTTTTCTTTTCTTTTTCATCCTGCTTTTTATGCTCGGCTGGATGGAACTGATGACGAACGTGCGCCCACGCTTACTATGGGGCGGCTTCTTCTTTCTCCCGATATTGCTTGTTGCGGGGTATCGCTATCAGATGAATGCATTCGACCGATACCGGACGTACGTGACGGAAATCGTCTTAAATCAGCCGGGGCGTGGAGACTTAAACTACGCGAACAGCATCACGAGCGATGTCTTTTCCATTTACATGAACAATCAACTGTTCAACGTCAATACGTTCTTCATGTACGTCGGGTTGACACTGTGGATCGGAATCGCCCTGATGTTGTTGAACACGAAGGCAAAACCGGACCGTTAACGTAAACAAGGCTCGAAGCGTCTGCTTCGAGCCTTTATGATGCTTGTTAAGATTTTCGTTGCAACCCATACGTCCCGATGCGCCACAACTTCTCGAACGGTCCGTAACGGTGTGACTTCAGCCACCACATCGAGAAGAACGCTTGGGCAATCAAAATCGCGATGCTCAAGAACAAACCTTCCGTCAACGACAGGCGACCGTAGTAGCCGAGGGCGATAACGGGCAAAACGACGACGAGGGTGTGCGTCAAATAGTTTGTCAGCGCCATCCGACCGAGCGCTTGGAGCGGACGGAATGCGCGCCCGTTGCGGACGGCGATCGTGAATAGACAGACGTACGTCGTCGCGAGTAACTTCCCAGAGACGAGGACGGCAATCAAGTTCATCCAGTAATAGGCGTCGCCGCCACCGTAATGGTGCCACAAGATGACACCGAAAAACGGCAAGGCGAGCATGGCGCAGACGATGGCCGTCCGTGTCAGTCCTTGAATGGTCCACGTGAGTAGCTTTCGCTCCCGTCCGATATAGAGCCCGAACAAGAAGATACTTAAAATTTCAATCCCGACGAGAAGGGAGTTTGAGATAGCAGCAAAGATTTCGACGTTCAGACGATAATCGAACCAAACACTGAACCCGCCATTGAAGACGGTCGGGAACGGAACACCGGAGTTAAACAATCCGCCGTTGGTCCATTCCACTAGCGCGGATGAGACGTAAAGCAAGAAGAAACTTCCGAGCAATAAACTCCACGCCCACGTCAAGATGGCCCGATTACTCAAGCGATAAAACAAGGGAAGCAGTAAGCCCCACATCGCATACGTATGTAAGATGTCACCCGACCAGATGGCCAGGTGAGCGAGTCCGAACAAAAATAGAATGACGATACGTCGGACGTAGCGGCTCGCCGACTCGCCCCGAGCGTACGAACGCTCGAGGAAAATCGAGAAGCCGATGCCGAACAACAGCGAGAAAATCGTGTAAAACTTCGTCTGGACGAACATGTCGAACAGCGTCCGGACGAGCAAGTCACTTCCGGTGTAGTCGGGGCGACCGAACATCCAGTCGCTCCCGAGCATGCTCGGGATATTGACGAGAAAAATGCCGCATAAGGCAAATCCTCGAATGATGTCGTAAAGAACGATCCGTTCGTTCAATTGGATTGGGCCAGTCATGCGACACTTCCTCTACAAGTTAGAATACTTTCGTCGTCCACGACTCACAGTTCCAGACGTCTGTGACGATGTCTTGATAGAACTCTGGTTCGTGACTGATGAGTAGGATACTGCCTTTATATTCTTTCAACGCACGCTTCAACTCTTCCTTCGCATCGACGTCCAAGTGGTTCGTCGGCTCATCGAGGAGGAGAAGGTTCGACTCGTTGTTTTGAAGCTTACAGAGGCGGACTTTCGCCTTCTCGCCACCACTGAGCACCGCGATTTTACTCTCGATATGCTTCGTCATGAGCCCACATTTCGCGAGCATGGCTCGGACTTGTTGTTGGTTGAGCGATGGGAACTCGCTCCAAATTTCTTCGATACACGTGTTGTTGCTGACGGCCGCCTCTTGTTCGAAGTAACCAATCTCCAAGAACTCACCGCGTTCGACCGTGCCTTCGAGCGGATTGATCAACCCGAGAAGACTCTTCAACAGCGTCGTCTTCCCGATTCCGTTCGCTCCGACGAGCGCGATTTTCTGACCGCGTTCCATTTGCAGGTCGAGCGGACGTGAAAGCGGCTCATCGTACCCGATGACGAGGCCTTTGGCGTCGAAGATGAGACGGCCTGACGTGCGGGCCTGAAGGAAGCGGAACTCTGGCTTCGGACGTTCCGCACTCAGTTCGATGACGTCCATCTTGTCGAGTTTTTTCTGACGTGACATCGCCATGTTCCGAGTCGAGACGCGTGCCTTGTTCCGGGCGACAAAGTCTTTCAAGTCGGCGATTTCCGCCTGCTGGCGTTTGTAGGCCGACTCGAGCTGCGAGCGCTTCATCTCGTACACTTCCATGAACTTATCGTAGTCGCCGACGTAGCGCGACAAGTCTTGGTTTTCCATGTGGTAGACCAAGTTGATGACGCTATTCAAGAACGGGATATCGTGGGAGATCAAAATGAACGCGTTGTCGTAGTTTTGAAGATAACGCTTCAACCACTCGATGTGGACCTCGTCCAAATAGTTCGTCGGCTCATCGAGGAGGAGGATGTCCGGCTTCTCGAGAAGCAACTTCGCGAGCAACACCTTTGTCCGTTGCCCACCGGAGAGGTCCGTGACGTCACGGTCGAGCCCGACGTCTAGAATACCGAGACCACGCGCGACTTCCTCGACTTTCGCATCGATGATGTAAAAGTCGTTCGAGTCGAGCGTCTCTTGGAGCTCACCGACTTCTGCGAGCATGTCTTCCATTTGCTCCGGTGTCGCGTCACCCATCTCCATGTAGAGTTCGCCGATGCGTGTCTCCATGTCGATCAAGTATTGGAACGCGCTCTTTAAGACGTCCCGGATGGTCATGCCGCGCTCGAGGACCGCGTGCTGGTCGAGGTAGCCGACACGGACGTTTTTCGCCCATTCGATTTTTCCTTCATCCGGTTGCAATTTACGCGTGATGATGTTCATGAACGTCGATTTTCCTTCACCGTTCGCCCCGACGAGGCCGATGTGTTCGCCTTTCAAAAGGCGGAAAGAGACGTCGTTTAAAATAGCGCGGTCACCGAAGCCGTGGCTCAAGTTTTGTACCGATAATATACTCATGTGTTGTATTCGTTCCTTTCAAATTTAACTATCCGATATTGTAGCATGAATTGAAAAAAATTAGTACGCCAGTCCAATCGATTGGCGGATGAACAGCTGGTCTTCAGCGGCATTCAACATGAACTGGGCAACGTCGGCCCGGGAGATTTGCTTCCCGTTCTCTGGAATGCCATCGACGGACACGCGATACACCGACGTCCGAGGGCCATCCGTCAGTTGCATCGGCCGCACGATTGTATAATCGAATGACGAATTGCGCCACAGGTCAACTGCGGCCCGGTGATCACGGAGCGGCTTTCGGAGCATGAACGTGACGACTTTTCCGGCCAGCCCGGGAATCTCCTGATCGATTCCGGCCGAGGCGAGATAGATGATGCGCGTCACGCCGTTCGCTTTCATCGCCGGGACGAGTGCGTCGGTCACGCGGGCGAGGAAGTCTTCATCCGAAAGGTCGGTCCCGAGACAGCTGACGACCGCGTCATGACCATTCATCGCGTCCGTCAATGCAGACACGTCCGTCACGTCGCCCTCGATGATTTCAAGTTGTGGCGTCGGGATCAATTTTTTCTGTTCCCGGACGAAAGCCGTGACGTGATGGCCATGTTCGGTCGCTTGGTCGACGAACTGGTGACCGGTCCGGCCGGTCGCGCCTAATACAAATAGCTTCATCGCATAATCGCTCCCATCCTGATTCGTATACGTTCAGTATACAGCAGTTTCAGAAAAATCGAACTTTTAGCTATCCGTTCAGAAAGTGTTGCTTTTCCAAAGATATCGTCTACAATAAGTTCTATCTTATAAATAAATAGATTCGCACTCGTATATCCGTGAGAATATGGCTCACAAGTCTCTACCGAACCACCGTAAATGGTTCGACTACGGGTGGCGCTAGTCGTGTGTATTCGTCATGTCTCCATGCGGTTCGTTGCCTCCCGAGTTGGGGTGACGAATCGCATTTTTTTGTTGGAGGGAATAAGATGAAACGATTAGAAGACAAGATTAGAGAAGAAGGACAAGCCTTGTCCGAACACGTATTGAAAGTCGATGCGTTCTTAAACCATCAAGTCGACCCGGT
This sequence comes from Exiguobacterium sp. s150, assembly GCF_018618435.1. Lineage (NCBI taxonomy): Bacteria > Bacillati > Bacillota > Bacilli > Caryophanales > Exiguobacterium > Exiguobacterium sp. s150. Next base: position 28,082 of record NZ_JACSMC010000017.1, read on the forward strand.
CTTGATGCAAGACATCGGGAAAGCGTTCGCTGAGCGGTTCGCCGATCTCGACATCGACCGCATCGTCACGCTCGAGTCGAGCGGAATCGCTCCGGCGATGATGACGGCACTCGAGATGAACGTCCCGTTCGTCTTCGCCCGAAAACGTAAGTCACTGACACTCCAAGACGACCTCGTCGAAGCGGACGTCTACTCGTTCACGAAGCAAGAGACGAACCGCATCAGTTTGAGCCGACGCTTCGTAAAACCCGGAGAACGCATACTCGTCATCGACGACTTTCTCGCGAACGGGGAAGCGGCACTCGGGTTGACTGAACTCGTCGAGTCAGCTGGGGCGACGGTCGCCGGTATCGGCATCGTCATCGAGAAGTCGTTCCAACCAGGACGCGAGAAGTTACTCGCACGCGGTTATCGTGTCGAGTCGCTCGCACGAATCAGTAAGCTTGAAGCGGGACACATCTCGTTTGTGGAGGCTGTGCGATGAATACGTTCAAGACGGCCAGTCTCGGTTTCCAACATTTACTTGCGATGTACACGGGCGCGGCCATCGTCCCGCTCATCGTCGGCGGTGCCATCGGGCTCGGTCCGACGGAACTCGCATACCTCGTCGCGATTGATTTATTCATGTGCGGCGTCGCGACGCTGTTACAAGTATGGACGACCCGTTTCACTGGTGTCGGTCTCCCGGTCGTGCTCGGCTGTACGTTCACCGCGGTCGGCCCGATGATTGCGATCGGGAGCTCGAGCGGCATCACCGCTATTTACGGCGCACTCATCGCGAGCGGTATCATCGTCATTCTGATTTCTGGTTTCGTCGGAAAACTGGCTCGTTTCTTCCCGCCGGTCGTGCTCGGTTCGGTCGTGACGGTCATCGGCTTGTCGCTCATCCCGGTCGCCATCAACGATATCGGCGGCGGCGCGGCAGGGGAGCCTGGATTCGCCTCGATGCAAAACTTGGCGCTCGGTGGACTCACAATCGGTCTCATCATCGTCTTGAATCGGGTCGGGACGGTATTCACCCGTGCGGCAGCGGTTTTGTTTGCCGTCTTGATTGGGACCGGTGTGGCCGCCATGCTCGGACTCGTCGACTTCAGCCCTGTCCGAGAGGCGAGCTGGTTCCAGATGGTGCAACCGTTTTATTTCGGGATGCCGACGTTCAACGTCTCGGCTATCCTCGTCATGACGCTCGTTGCCATCATTTCCATGATTGAATCGACAGGCGTGTTCTTCGCGCTCAGTGACATCACGAAAAAACCGATTGGCTCGAACGAATTGACGAAAGGCTACCGGGCTGAAGGGGTCGCGACGATTCTCGGTGGCATCTTCAACAGCTTCCCGTACACGACGTTCAGCCAAAACGTCGGACTCGTGCAACTGTCGGGCGTCAAATCCCGTCGTGTCATCTTTTGGACGAGTGGGCTCTTGATTTTACTCGGTTTCTTACCGAAAGTGGCGACGTTCACGACACTCATCCCGAAACCAGTGCTCGGCGGGGCGATGCTCGTCATGTTCGGGACGGTCGCCGCATCCGGGATTCGTATCTTGAGCCAAGTCGATTTCTCGAAGAACGAGAACCTCGTTACAATCGCGCTCTCGATTGGCATCGGGCTCGGCATCACGGCCAACCCAGGAATCGTGGCCAACATGCCGGAACCGATTCAATTGTTCACTGATAGTGCGATCGTCGCTGGTTCGTTCACCGCATTGTTCTTGAACGGATTCTTCCGTCTCGTCGACCGCTTCCGTCCGGTCGAAGTCGTTGCCGAGGAACGGCAAGTCAGCTAGACTGAAAGCAACTACGAATCAAGGGGGAACGAGGATGGGGAAAACAGCACTTGTGGTCGGCGCGACCGGCTTAATCGGACGCGAGCTCGTCGAGCAGTTGCTTGAAGAGGAACGATATGATGCGGTATGGATGGTAGTCCGCCGCTCGACCCGTTGGCAGCATCCGAAATTACATGAAGTCGTCGGATTTGAAGGGATGGACGAGGCGTTACCTCACGTCGATGACGTTTACTGTGCGCTCGGGACGACGATTGCTGTCGCTGGTTCGCAAGATGCGTTCAAACACGTCGACCTCGACTTGCCGCTCGAGACGGCGCGCATCGCCAAACAACATGGCGCGACACGTTACGCTGTCGTCTCGGCGCAAGGGGCGTCGCTCCGCTCACCGTTCTTCTACAACCGAGTCAAAGGGGAACTCGAGAACGGCCTGAAAGTGTTCGGGTTCGACCATTTGATTATCGCCCGTCCGTCGCTATTGCTCGGGGATCGGAAGGAGTTCCGTCTTGGCGAGAAGGTAGCAGAGGTCGTTAGCCGTCCGCTCCAACCGTTTTTACTCGATAAGTTACCGGACGCCGCGCCGATTCAAGCGCTCCATGTGGCGCGCGCCTTGATTATGGCCGCCGAAGAAGGACAAGACACGGAAGTGTTGACGTCAGGCATGATGCAGAGGATGAGCCGATGAGATCGTTGACGAAAAAACGGACGCAAGCGGTGTTGATCGACAGCGTCATCGCCGGACTCGTCAGTTACGGTGTCGAGCAAATCGTCCGGAAGAAAGTGAAGAGCGAGTTCGTCCATACGGTCATCACCCCGACGCTTGTCGCCTATGCGCTCGAGGCGTGCCAGATGAGCCGTGGCGGCCAGACGCTCGGGTATAAACTGATGGGGCTCGAGTTACGAAACGACGATGGGAGCCCGGTCACGGCCGAGCAGGCGTTCAGACGCGCGCTTCACCGTGACACGCGCTCGATTGCAACCTATGTCAAAGACCGTACCCATTTCGAGCTTGAAGACGGTGCCGTCTTGCCGCACGACAGGGCATTCCATATGCACGTCACGAAAAAGAACTGACCTCGCGCCGAGGTCAGTTCTTTTAGTCTCTAATGCGGCTCAGGATGGCCGTCGTCAAGGCGACGATCGTCCCAAGGACGAGTCCGTTCGAGAATACGGTCGCAAGGAGCGGCGGCAAATCGTTCATCGCGCCAGGCGGGAGGAGCATCGCTCCGGCCCCGATGACGAGCGGGAGGCCGACGGTGAGCGAGGCCGTCTTCTGATTCAACTCGAACGCCGCCTCGTTAATCCCGATGATGATCATCGTCGCGATGAGCGGGGTGACGATGGCATAGCCGACCGCGGCTGGAATGCTCGCGATGAGCGAGACGAACGGACCGACCAAGGCGAGCACCATCATGAGCGTATGGGCGACGAGGTGCGGTGCCCGGTGCACGCTCTCGGTCGAAGACAAGAAGCCGGCCGTTCCTGAAATCGCGACCGGGCCCGGTGTACCGAACAATCCGGCCACGATTTGGCTGAAGCCGCTGACGATGCCTGACGCCGGGACGTTGCCTTCGACTTGTTGCTTCGTCCGCGAACTGACAATCCGTTCAATCAGTTTGATGTTGGCGAGCACGTTCGTCATAAGGAGGAGCGTGATGACGAACGCGGTCGGCAGCAAGTTCCAATCCCATACCCAAGCCCCGAACGGGAACAACTCAGGGACGAGGAAGAACGACTCCGAACGGACAATTGGATTGCCGAGCCCGAGCAGATTGAACAGCCCGAATCCGACAAGGAGCGTCATGACAAGACCGTACTGTTTGAAGCGGCTCCGTTCGAGCGTGAGGGCGAACAAGACGAGACCGGCCGTCGCGACAGCCTGAATCGTATTGATACCGCTCTCGCTCACGCCAAATCCGCCTTTGATGACGGCGCCTGACAACTGGAGGACGAGGAGAATCATATAGACGCCAAGCACTTGCGGCGTAAAGAGCGACAGCATCCGACGTAAAATCCCGGTGACGGTCATGAGCACACCGAGCACACCGCTCAAGAACAACATGAATCCGAGCGCTTGGAGTGTCTCTTGGCCGCTTCCGTATAGCGCAGGACCGATGGAGGCGTAGAGCGTGAACACGCCCCACCAAATGCCGGCCGGTCCTTCTAAAATCGGCAAACGGTGGCCGAGCAGCGTCTGGATGATGCTAAACAGCGCGAAGACGAACAGCGAACGTGAGATGAACGTCATCGTATCGGCCGGCGACAGTTCGAATAAGGCAGCGATCGAAAGCGGTGGTACAATATTTGTAGCTAAAATAAAAATGAACCACTGAATCGTCGTGGTTACAGTACTCTTGGTCATGGTGTCCCCCTGGTATTTCCCTTTTTTACTACTAGTGTACCGTGACCTTGAAACGGATGCAAATGGAGGTCTTATAATGAAGAAAAAGTTGAAGTGGATCGGCCTTGGTCTAGTTGGCCTCATTTTGGTCGCCGTCATCGGCTTCCTCGTGTGGACGCAACTGACGTATGGGCCGACGGATGAAGCGCTCGGTTACGCGGCCGAGGCGACGGAAGTGGACAATCGTCTCGAATTTGGTGATCCGGATAGCGAGGTTGGAATCATCCTCTATCCGGGTGCGAAAGTCGAGAAAGAAGCATACGCCTACTACGGCTCAAGACTCGCGGAAGAAGGAGTCTTTGTCGCCATCCCGTCGCTGCGCTTGAATCTCGGCATCGCAGATATCGATGCGGCGGAGACGATTATCGCCGCTCATCCAGGCATCGAACGTTGGATCGTCGGCGGACACTCGCTCGGCGGTTCGGCCGCGTCCGGTTCTGCGCTCGAGAACGAGAGCCGAGTCGAAGGGGTCATCTTCCTCGCTTCATACCCGATCAGCTCGATGGTGGAGAGCGAGCTACGTGTCTTGTCCATCTCTGGAGAAGTCGATGGGCTCGCGACGCAAACTGACATCGAGGCGAGCCGAGAAAACGTCCCGGACGATGCCGTCTTTTATGAGATTGTAGACGGCAACCATGCCAACTTCGGCATGTACGGACCGCAAGACGGCGATAACGACAGTCCGCTCAGCGCGAAAGAGCAGCTCGACGAGACGATTGAACAGATTTTAAATTGGTTATGAAAACAGCGTGCCCGAGGTGGGCACGCTGTTTTAGCGTCGGTCGAGCGTATAGCTGACCGTGGTGAGTAAAGCCGTCAAGAGCGCGACGGCACCTCCGACGAGGGCGAGCGTCATGACGGGTGTGTTCGCGTAGACGAGTCCACCGAGCGCAGACCCGAAGCCAATCCCGACGTTGCTCGCGACAGGCATGAGCGATGAGGCGAGCCCTTTGGCGTCCGGATTGAACTTCTCGGCCAAGTCGATTAAATACAGTTGCGTCGACGTCGTGAGCAAGATCGCCATGAACGACATGAGCGCGATATTGAGGAGGCCGAGCGTCACGTTCGACGTCGTCACGTACAAGGCGGCCAAGACGAACGCCTGGATGAGAAAGACGAAACGCAGTCGGCCGATCGGATTGTGACTCGCGATTTTCCCGGCCGCCATGTTGCTGAAAATCGAGATGAATCCGTACGCCAATAGAATCGGACTGACCCAAGCGACCGGCACACCGAGCACACCTTTTAAAATCGGGACGAGATACGTGTAGACGACGTACGTCGCGCCGAAACCGAACGCCGGGATGAAGAAGGCGATTAAAATACGTGGGTTCGTCAACAGGCGCAACTGGTCGGCAATCGACGTCCGCACACTCGTCAACTGACTCGGGACGACGCGGTACACAGCGAGAAATGCGACGACACCTAAGACGGTCGTCAAGATGAACGTCGTTTCCCAGCCGCTTCGTTGCCCGATGAACGTACCGAGTGGGACCCCGAACACGTTCGCCATCGTGAACCCGCCGAAGATGAACGAGATGGCGATGCCACGTTTTCCCGTCGGTACCGATTCACTTGCGACGAGCATGGCGAGCGAGATGAGAACCCCGGTCACGACGGCGGTCAACATGCGAAGGACGAGCAAGATGCCATACGTCGGCGCGAGGCTACTGAATAAGTTAAATAGGATAAAGAGAGCGGTCAGCGTGAGCATGAGCTTACGTTTCGGCAAATGGCTCGTGAATGACATCGTGAGCGGGGTCCCGATGGCGAACGTGATGGCGAAGGCGGATACGAGTGTTCCGGCCGTCGCGATTGAGATGGAGAGCCCGTCGGCGATGTCAGGCAAGATGCCGACAATGACGAACTCGCTCGTCCCGAGCACGAATGTCAGCAGGGCGAGCGATAAGATGAGCGTCCAGTCGGTACGGCTGAGCGATGGGGTAGTCGTCAAAATAAAATCACTTCTTTCGTTCAAAGTTGTTAGACTTCAGTCGTCTCCAACCATACCGAATTTACGACGAAAGAAAAACCCTTTTCTCTCACAATCGTGAAAGAAAAGGATTCCTTAGCGCCAAAAGGCGGTCGCTTCGACGCCAGCGTGGTCGGAGACGATCGGTCCGTTCTCACCGTCAAAGACGACGGCGTGGCGTGACACGTGAATCGGTGCGTTCGTCAGCATCAAATCGATTCGGAGCGCTTTCTTGTTCTCGTCCCAGCCGGCGATTTTGCCTTGGACGGTCGCATCGCCTTCACGTTCGGTCGCCAAATGAAACAAGTCTTGGAGACCGTGATCGATCAAGTAATCATACCCTTCCCCGCGGAGAAAGGCGTCGTTGTTGAAGTCACCGAGGAGAAGGGCACGATCATCCTCTTCGGCACGGCGCAGCAACTCATCAAGCTGATGGCGGACCGGTTCTTCCTCGTCATGCCACCAACCGAGATGGCACGAGTAAACGGCCGTCGGCGCATCGACGCCGTCGACGATCGCCTTGACGATCTTTCGGGACTTGTAGTTGTTCGGGTCCGTCGTCTTCGAGACGAAGAACGACTCGGTCGATAAAAACGGGGTACGCGACAAAATGGCGACACCTTCTTCGTAGACGTCATAGCCGTAATGGGCGAAGTCCCACGTCATGTGATACGTGACCCCGAGCTCCTTCAATCGTTCGACGAGCACGTAGGCGAAGTTGTTCTCCCGGATCAACCCCTCGACGATCGGGGCCTCTTTGTGTTGATTCACTTCTTGGAGCGCGATGATGTCATAATCCTCGCTCGCGATCCGTTCGACGATGAAGTCGATTTTTTCTTGTTGGCGGTCCTCTAACCAGGCGTGGCAGTTGAGCGTCAAAATATTCACGATAGTCCTCCTTTAGAAAAAACAGGCCAACTCGAGCGAGCTGGCCTGTTGATTATGCTCCGATGACGTCTTGAATGTCTGACTTCAATACGTCGGCTTTCGGGCCGTAGATTGCTTGGACACCGCGGTCTTTCAAGATGAGACCCATGGCGCCGTTCTTTTTCCATTCGCTCTCTTCCGAGACGAGCGACATATCTTTAACCGTGACGCGTAGACGTGTCATGCACGCATCGACGTCTTCAATATTTTCTTCCCCACCGAGAAGGGCGATAATCCCCATGACCTGCTCGTTGCCTGTCACAGTCGATTTCTCGGTCGTTTCTTCCATGTAGTTTCCGTTACGTCCAGGCGTCGGCAAGTTCATCTTCTTGATGAAGAAATTGAACACACCGAAGTTGATGAAGAAGAACGCGATGGCGACGAGGAAGAAGTTAATCAAGTCTTGCAGGAGACCCGCTTTGACAATCATCGGGATGCGTGTGAGCAACTCGATCGCACCGAACGCGTGCACACGAAGGTCGATGATGTCCGCCAAGGCGAAGGCGGCACCTGCCATGAGTGCGTAAACGACATAAAGGACTGGTGCGACAAACATGAACATGAACTCGATTGGTTCTGTGACTCCTGTCAAGAAGACCGCGAGACCAGCAGATAAGAACATTGGTTTGTATTGTGCTTTCTTGTCCGCATCGACGTTACGGTACATGGCGTAAGCGGCACCGATGAGCGCTGCGAACGACAAGAGCACTTGTCCGACTTTGAAACGGGCCGGGACGACATCCGCGAGGAGCGCGTTGTAGGCAGCCGTATCACCAGCAGCACGGAGGTTGACGAGGTCCGTCACCCATGCCAACCAGAGCGGGTCTTGTCCGGCGACGACCGAACCAGCTGTCGCACCTGTCAAAATCGTATATGTGCCACCGAGCTCCGTATAGTTCATCGGGACGGTGAGCATGTGGTGGAGACCAAACGGCAAGAGCAAACGCTCGAGTGCCCCGTAGATGAACGGTGCAAGGACAGGCGCCGTGTTGCGTGACGTGGCGATCCACTCACCGAAGCTGTTGAGTGCCCCTTGAATCGTCGGCCAGACAATCGAGAGCGCGATGGCCGCGACGACTGAACCGAGGATGACGACGAATGGGACGAAACGCTTCCCGTTGAAGAACGAGAGGGCGTTCGGCAATTTGTTGAAGTTGTAGAACTTATTATAGAGAGCACCGCCGAGGAAACCGGCGATAATCCCGACGAACACGCCCATGTTGAGGGCTGGCGAACCGAGGACAGATGTGAAGTAGTCGGCAACGACGAGATCGGCACCGAAGAGCGACTTCACGGTCGCTTCTGAATCTTGGAGCATGGCACCGTTGACGTTAAAGATGGCACCGGTGACGCGGTTGATTAAGATGAAAGCGATCAGGGCAGCGAAAGCGCCGCCTGCTTTATCTTTTGCCCATGAGCCACCGATGGCGACTGCGAACAAGATATGTAGGTTGACGATGATGCCCCAACCTAAATCTTCAATGATGCGAGCCGTCGTCAGTAAAATCCCGACGTCGCCGGCTGACATGCCGATGAGTTTACCGATTGAAATCATAAGACCGGCAGCAGGCATGACGGCGATGACGACCATTAAGGCCTTCCCGAGCTTCTGCCAAAAATCGAACGAGATAAGTTGTTTCATATAATACGCTTCCTTCCTGTACGGAACTTTTTATCTGTCTATGGCGACTGTCTATGCAATCGCTTGCATTAATGATTGTAATCGATTGCATAAGTTTGTGCAACCGGTTTCCTGATTTTCATTTATTTTCATAAAATGACTGAAACAGCGGGATGCGACGTTAACTTGTCAGCACAATCGAATCCCGCTACAATACTAGAGGTTGAAAGGGGCGAGAATCATGGGTTGGAGACAGACGACATCGGCATTATCAAAAGAAGAGCAAGCGGCATTGCTTGAGGAGTTATTGCAGTCGGGCCTTCTATTAGAAGAGGATCGACTACTGTATAGTATGTTGATGCCTGACCGTGTCAAACGGATGCAGGAGGTATTGGCGTTACGGACGAACCATATCACGATTTTGACGGAAGGGGTCGATGACCCGCACAACCAGTCGGCGGTGCTTCGCTCAGCGGATGCGTTCGGTGTGCAGACGCTTCACGTCGTCGAAGGTCGGGCCAAGTTTAAACCGAACTCGATTATCGCGAAGAGCGCAGATCGTTGGGTCGACGTGGTCGAACATCCTTCTATTGAAGATGCAATTGATCGATTGAAGGCGGATGGCTATCAAGTGCTCGCGACGGCACTGAGCGAGGAAGCGGTCCCGCTTGAAGACATCGACGTATCGAAACCGACCGTGCTCTTGTTCGGGAATGAGCATCACGGTGTATCGGATCAAGCGCTCGCCAAAGCGGACGGCAATTACATGATTCCGATGCAAGGGTACGTCCAAAGTTTGAACATCTCGGTCGCCGCGGCGATCTCGTTATACGACGTGACGACACGGGCGCGCCATGTCGTGACGGAAGGCTATGGATTGAAGGTAGAAGACAAACAGCGCATCTTGAAGAATTGGATGGTCAAGAGCTTGCCGAAGCGTTCGCTCGGCGTGTATAAACAAAAAGGTCTATCCGCATTTGAACGCGAAACAGGAAAATCCGAGTAAACGGCGAAGTGTACAGACGTACGAGCACTGTTCACACGTTGAAAGGGGATGGAACGATGAGTACGACCAGTTCATTTATCGTGAAAGATGTCACGACGCACTTTAACGAATTTGAAGAGGAGTTCTTTAATCTGTACCGCAGCCTGTACGGCGACATCGATCAACTGCGCTTTAAGGAGAGACTGTATCGACATGCCAATCCGCTCGTATTGCTCGCTTTCTCAGAAGAGCGGCTCGTCGGATTCAAGATTGGATATGAGGCCGAGCCGTACCGATATTACAGCTGGGCCGGAGGCGTGCATCCGGAGTTTCAAAAACATGGCATCGGCCGCAAGCTGATGGACACGCAGCTCGAATGGGTGAAGGCGCAAGGCTTCCACTCGATTCGAACGAAAGCACGGAACACGAATAAAGGCGTCATCATCTTGAACCTGTTGTGTGGCTACGACATCATGGGGGCATACACAGAAGACGGAGCGCCACGCATCATGATGGAGAAACAATTGAACTGAAAATTGAGCCGTGGCGAGTGCCGCGGCTTTTTTTCGTGGGCATGAAACCAAATGAATGGGCGTCCGTATATTAGGAAAAAAGGGGGAGATGTCATGGTCAACACGTTCGCATTCGGGGAAGAGGTATACATTGATTCGACGGGGATGGGGGATTCGTTGTTCACGGGAATGTTCAGTATCTTTCCGATTTTTATGATTGGGTTCATCGCACTGATTGTGTTCGCCGTTGTTACAGGTGTCGGTAAGCAAGTGAAGACGAACGGTCTCTTGAAAGACATGCAGCAGTTCGCGTCCGACTTGGCCGACCATCCGAGTGACGAGTCGGCGAACCGGCTTGCTGACTATTTGCGTGACGTGACTTCGTTCCCGGTCGAACGGACGCAGATGGAACCGTTCCGGGTCGCGCTCGGTAGCTATCAATTGGTCATGGAGTCACCGCACGTGCACGACGAGACGAAGGAGCGGATCGACCGCCAATACAAGCGGCTCGGCATCTTGGACGGGGAAAAGTTTGCCGACGAGCCGGCACCGCGACGTAGTTCGAGTTCGCACCACCATCACCATCACAACGACCATCATCACCACACGTGAAAAAACGCGCCAGGGAGTGTTCCCCGGCGCGTTTTCGGCGCACTTGAATGGTGTCTGGTTAGGAACGAGTGACAGGTGAACGTGTCATCGGTCATCGGTGATTGGTTGGTCCATGGCCGTGTTCGCATCCAGTCGCATTGGAGAGAGTTTGGCGCCAATCCTTGACCCGGAGTCTCACCGGGCCAAGGTCACATGTATCGACTCGGGTCAAAGTCGATCTCCGTCCGATAGTTGGCCGCGTTGATGGCATTCGAGATGCGATTCGCCCGTTTCTCGACGTCAATCGCCTTCAAGCGATATAGCTCCGGGTCATAGAGCGCATGCTTGATGACGGCCGTCCCTTCACCAAAACCGTATTGAAACTCGCGCTTCGGTCGCTCGGATAGGTCTTGATACATGCGGGCCTGAGCACGCAATTGGATGGCGAACTCAATCGCCTCGACGAGCGGGAGCGGGCCGTCGTGCGTCTCAATCACCGTCTTCAAGTTGGCCTCGTAGACGAGGCGGTCGAGACGGCGCATATCACGCCGAATCGACTCGAGTTCGACTTCGATGTCTTCGAGCGAACGCGACTGGATCGTCGGGAGCGGTTCGTCTTTTTCGAGCTCGATGAACGCGACGCGCTCGACTTCTTCTAACAGCTTATCAATCTGCTTATGGAGCAGGCTCTTCAGTTTGATGGCATCAGCCAAGTACATAGGGAGTCCTCCTTCTGCTTTTTCTTACCGTACCATAACGGGATTGCCGAAAAAAGGAAGACGTTACTTTTTTGGGGCGAGACGATATGATGGAAGAAAGAGAGGAGGTCGTTTCGGTGAAAAAGTGGAAGACGCAGTGGGTCATCGCCATCGTGTTGCTCATCTTTGGGACGGCGACGCTCCTTTATCAATGGATTGACTTGAACCCGGGCGTGATTAGGGACTATATCGTAGCGTTCGGCTGGATGGCACCGGTCGTGTTCATCATCCTCTATACGTTCCGTCCGCTCATCCTCTTCCCCGCGTCCGTCCTGTCGATTGCAGGGGGGCTCGCGTTCGGGACGTTGCCGGGTATGTTATACACGATTATCGGGGCGACGCTCAGTGCGCTCGTCGCCTTTTACGTGGCGACCCGGTTCGGGGAACGCTTCTTGAACCACTTTGAATCGACCGATTATAAAAAACTACAACAAAAAATCGAGGAGGACGGTTTCTTCTACGTCCTCATCTTACGGCTCATCCCGCTCGTCAACTTCGACTTGGTGAGCTACGTCTCGGGCCTTGCGAAAGTGAAGCTGCCAGCGTTCGTCCTCGCGACCGTCGTCGGCATGATCCCGGGCGCGTTCGCGAACAACTTTCTCGGCAGCAGCATTGCGACCGGGGACTTCAAGATGATTGTCCTCGCGTTGATCGTCTTCGCCGTCTTGACGCTCGTCGCGACCGTGTTTCGCGAGCCGATTAAACGAAAAATCCATCGCTACCAAAAAAAGTAGGCGCCCCGTGGGCACCTACTTTTCGTTTAGCGGTTATCGACCGTCTCTGGATAGAGGTCGTGGTTGAAGAGGCGATGTTCCGCCATTTTTTCGTATTTCGTGCCCGGCTTCCCATAGTTGTAGTACGGGTCGATCGAGATGCCGCCGCGTGGTGTGAACTTGCCCCACACTTCGAGGTAGCGCGGCTCCATTAACTTGACGAGGTCCTTCCCGATGACGTTGATGCAGTTCTCGTGGAAGTCTCCGTGGTTACGGAAGCTGAACAAATAGAGTTTGAGCGATTTCGACTCGACGAGCTTCTCGTCCGGGATGTACGAGATGTAAATCGTCGCGAAGTCCGGTTGGTTCGTGATCGGGCAGAGCGACGTGAACTCCGGGGCGTTGAACTTCACGAAGTAATCGTTCTCCGGGTGACGGTTCGGGAACGCCTCGAGGACGTCCGGTGCGTATTCAAAAATGTATGGGACGCTCTTCTGTCCGAGGAGCGACAAGTCTTGTAAGTCTTCTGGTCTCATATTCATTCTCCTTAGACGCCACGTTCGTTGGCGTACAGTAATGTGTGTAGCTGCGGCAAGACACGGACGCTTTGCCACGAAGGGTCGCGCGCGACGTCTTCCCATAATTGTTTCAAGCGACGGAGCTGGGCGTCGGTGATGTCGCCGTCCGCACCAGGCTCTGGGTTGCCGGCCGACAAATACATGACGTCCGGCGTATAGCGCGTCTGGACTTGTTTTGCGTAGGCGAGATCGATTTCATCGAACACGGCGACTTTGAACGTCGTCTGTTCCGGACGGAGTCGCTCGACGATGGCGTCGAGTTTCTCCCAATCGGTCGACATGCCGGACGAGGGCGGTTTTGGGCTGAGTGTCACGTCGTCGATTTGCGTGAGCCAGTCTTGATAGCGGCTCCCTTGCGTCTCGACGGCGAGCTTGACGCCACGTGCCTTCAACTTCTCGACCAAGTCTTTCATGCCGGCGATAAGCAGAGGATTTCCGCCAGAGATCGTGACGTAGTCATACATCCCAAGTGCGTCAAGTCGTTCGATGATGGCGTCGGCCGACAGCATGTCTGGTTTTTCCGAGCCGTCCCATGTGAAGGCGGAGTCACACCACGAACAGCGATAATCGCAACCGGCGGTCCGGACGAACATCGTCTTCTGTCCGATGGCGCGGCCTTCCCCTTGGAACGTCGGGCCGAATACTTCGAGGACCGGGATTTTCATCAGTCCACCAACCATTCGCGGCGGAACTCGGCGTATGACGTCGGCGTCTCATACAGTTTGACGAACTCGACACGGACGTCGCGCTCGTCAGGCAAGTGTTTGGCGAGCTGCTCGAAAATCCAATAGCACATGTTTTCGGCCGTCGTGTTCATATATGGCAACGATTCGTTCAAATAGCGATGGTCGAGATACGGTTCGAGCTCTTCTTTGAAGATGGCTTTCAAGTCACCGAAGTCGAGCGTCATCCCGCGGTTGTCTAAAAAGCCGCTGATGCCCATTTGCAGTTTATACGTATGGCCATGGAGCGCACGGCACTTGCCGTCGTAATCGAACAAGTGGTGGGCGGCGTCAAACGTCACTTCTTTGACGATTTGGACGCGGTGTTTACAGTAGATGAGCGAGCCGTCTTGTTTGGCTTCGACGCTCGTCGGGGCGAGGAACGGGGCGTTCTTCATACACGCACCCCCTCGTACGCGTCAAGGCCGTTTTGACGAAGCACACACGCTGGGCACTCGCCGCAGCCTGAGCCAAGGATGCCGTTGTAGCACGTGAGCGTCCGCTCTTTGACGTAGTCGAACGCACCGAGACGGTCGGCAAGTTCCCACGTCTGTTTCTTATCGAGCCACATGAGTGGCGTATCGATGACGAACGGATAGTCCATCGCTAAGTTGAGTGTCACGTTGAGTGATTTGATGAATTGGTCGCGGCAGTCCGGATAGCCTGAAAAGTCAGTTTCGCACACACCGGTCACGATGTGGTGCATACCGAGCTGTTTCGCCATGACGGCTGCGAACGACAAGAAGAGATGATTGCGTCCATCGACGAACGTATTTGGGACGTCCGCATTATCGATGTCGAGATCGTGTCGCGTGAGCGCGTTCGATGTGAGTTGCCCGAGTAAGGACAAGTCGAGGATGTGGTGCGGCACATCGAGTTCGGCCGCAATCTCTTTTGCGACCTCGATTTCCGCGTCGTGGCGTTGCCCATAGGCGAACGTCACAGCTTCCACGTGAGAGAATTGTTGTTTTGCCCAAAATAGGCAAGTGGTTGAATCTTGACCGCCACTGAAGACGACCAATGCTTTTTCGTGTTGCATGATGCACACTTCCTTTTTCGCTAGTTTTGATGTCGGAGGAGGTTACGAACTCCGGAGGTCACCCTCGAGCGTTTACTTTACCATAAAAAGTTGTTTGACAGGGTAAAGAGAAGCAGGTATAGTAAAGAACATCACTGACATGCTTTCGTGCATAAAAGCGTTTAAGCGGTTAGGCAAAATAAAAAGATGGAACTGAAAGGAGGGGACGTCGATGCAGATGAAAGGAAAAGAGGCTGTATTCGTCGTGCTGTTGAGCGGGATTTCCTTGCTCGCACTGATGTTTTTGGCCAAAGCGACGCCACATATGGCGATCTTTGGCACAATGGTACTAGTAGGGGTGTACGCGTACTATCGCACGCGTGACTTCAAGACAATCGAGACGGCGATGATCAACGGGATTCGCGAAGCAATCATGCCGGTTATGATCTTATTATTGATTGGGATGCTGATTGGCGTATGGCAGATGTCCGGCACGGTGGCGACGATCCTCTCCATCGGTTTAAATACAATTTCAGCACAATGGTTCTTACCGAGCGTCTTGCTCATCACGATGATCGTCTCGACGTTCACAGGGAGCGCGTTCACGACGGTCGGTACCGTCGGGGTCGCCTTGTTTGGAATCGGGATGGCGCTTGGCATCTCACCGGCGCTCGCCGCCGGGGCCATCGTCTCGGGTGCACTCTTTGGAGACAAGATGAGCCCACTCTCGGATACGACGAACTTCGCACCGGCTGTCGCTGGTGTCAAACTGTTCGACCACATCCGCTTCATGATGGGGACGACGGTGCCAGCCTTTTTAATTACACTCGTCTTGTTCACGATTCTCGGTCGGAGCGGTCAAGCCGCGGACACGGCCCAAATCGCGGAAGCACAAGCCGCGCTCGCAGGCCGGTTCAACTTGTCTTGGGTGACACTTCTCGCGCCGATTCTCGTCGCCGTGCTCGCATTCCGCCGCATGCCGGTGTTGCCGACGATGCTCGTCGGGATGTTTGTCGGTGTGTTGACGGCTGGATTTGTACAAGGGAACTGGAACATCTCGAACTGGTTCGGTGTCATGCAAGGCGGTTTCCAGTCAGGTGTTGAAAACGAAACGATTGCGGCCGTGCTCGACCGCGGCGGTCTCGAGTCGATGCTCTGGTCGGTCAGCCTCGTCTTGATCGCGCTCGCGTTCGGTGGCTTGCTCCGAGAACTCGGTGTGTTCCAAGCAATCGTCGATGCGTTGCTCCGACGCTTGAAGTCACCGGGTAGCTCGGTGTTGTCGGTCGTCTTGAGCTCGATTGGCGTCAACTTGCTCGCCGGCGAACAGTACTTGTCGATCTTGCTCCCAGGGCAGGCGTTCAAACAAGGGTTCGTCGACCGTGGCATCGATCCGCGTTACTTGTCGCGTGCGCTCGAAGACGGCGGGACGGTCATTAACCCGCTCATTCCATGGGGCGTGTCGGGTGCGTTCTTCGCCGCGACACTCGGCGTACCGGTGCTCGAATACGCACCGTTCGCGTTCTTCCTCTGGCTCAGCCCGATTTTCTCGGTCATTCTCGGCTACGTGAAGTTGGGAAAGCAACGTGATGCGATGAAGCTCGCATCGTAAGTACACAAAACGATCCAGGACCAATCGAGGTCCTGGATCGTTTTACGTTTCATCGTGTCGTTTAGGTAATCGGCTTATAAGAGCTCTCAAGTTCCCACAACGTATCTCCGAACTGTTCGAGGAGCGCGTTCGCCTCACTTTCTACTACAATACAGTTTCTCGCTTGCTCATGAAAAACCTGCGCATCGCGACCGGATTGTGAAACGGGCATCTTCTTTGTGCGCCCCGTCGTCATTTGAGAAACTAAAGTGAGGAGGGATGAGGATGAAACGACTGCCTAAAGACTTTTACGAACAACCGACACTCGAACTCGCCCGTTCGCTACTCGGGCACTATCTCGTCCATCAGCATCCGACAGGCGAAATCATCGCCAAGATTGTCGAGACCGAGGCGTATCTCGGTGCTATCGATCGGGCGGCGCATAGCTTTGGCGGCAGACGGACGAATCGAACCGAGGTGATGTTCGGCCTGCCGGGTCACGTCTACACGTATCAGATGCACACGCATACGCTCTTGAACGTCGTCAGCGGACCGGTCGGGACACCGGAGGCCGTCTTGATTCGCGCGGTCGAACCGATACAAGGTCAGGCGTTGATTGACCAGCACCGTCCCGGTTTGAAGCCGGTCGACCAGACGAACGGGCCGGGTAAGTTGACGAAAGCGCTCGGTATCACGATGGACTTATACGGACATTCGCTTCAACACGAGCCGCTCTTCATTGTCGAAGGGGAAGCCGTGACGGATGTCGAGGCCGGGCCTCGCGTCGGTATCCCGAACACCGGGGAGGCGCGAGACTACCCGTACCGATTCTTCGAACGGACGAACCCGTACGTCTCAAAGTATCGCTGAAGGTTTAACGGAGAAGGTCGAGTGGAACACTCCCTATGTGTGAAAAAACAAATTGAGGGAGTGTTTCAACATGGCAAAAGTAGCAACGCTAATTACAGACATGTTTGAGGACGTAGAGTTTACAGAGCCACGCGACGCGTTGGTGGAAGCGGGCCACGAAGTCGTCACGATTGAAAAATCGGCAGGGAACACGATTGAAGGGAAGCAAGGCGAAGCAAAAGTGACGATCGATAAAGCGATCGATGACGTCTCGCCAGAAGATTTCGATGCCCTGCTCTTACCGGGCGGCTTCTCGCCAGACTTGCTTCGTGAAGACGACCGTTTCGTCCAATTCGCGAAAGCGTTCATGGATGCGAAAAAACCGGTGTTCGCGATTTGTCACGGACCACAGTTGTTGATTACGGCGAAAACATTAGAAGGACGCGACGCAACGGGCTACAAGTCGATTAAAGTCGACATGGAGTACGCCGGTGCGAAGTACGCCGACAAGGAAGTCGTCGTTTGCCAAGAACAGCTCGTCACGAGCCGTCAACCGGATGACATCCCGGCGTTCAATCGCGAGATGCTCAATCTGTTAAAATAATCGCTCAGCCACGGACACGTTCCGTGGCTTTTTTCGTGAAATCGGGAATAGAGAATTAAGGAGGAGATGAGATATGAAGCGAAGAGCACGATCACCTAGTTAAGTTCGTCGAAATATCGGGTTACTCAGTGGGATGCGTTGGTTTGAAGCGTTGATTCCGGCCTATACGATTGAACGGCTGTTTTGGGAATCTCGTGGCATTACGATTCAAGAAGTCGTCTATATCGAGTTCCTTTACGCCATCATCGTGGTGTTGCTTGAAGTTCCGGCCGGTGTGTTAGCCGATCATATGGAACGTCGTCGTCTGCTTCAACTCGGAATCGCACTGGAATGGTGCTCGTTTGTCGTGTTGCTATGGTCGTTTTCATTTCTTGGTTTCGCGATTACCATCAGTTTGTCCGCGGTCGGTGCGGTCTGTCGGAGTGGGACGGAACATGCACTTTTGTATGAAACACTCGAACAAGGCGGAATGGAATCCACGTTCGAACGATGGGTTGGCCGCTTAAACGCAATCGGACTAGTTGCTGCTGTCGTGGCAGCCTTTAGCGGAAGTCTACTTGCGACAATGTTCTCGTTTGAGTTGAATTATATCGTGTCGATTGGTAGCCTTTTCTTTGCCACGAGCTGTAGTTTGTTGCTCGTTGAACCGACTCGGACCACACACGACGAGGTGATGACATGGCGTCAGCTACGGGCCGGTTTCTATTTTCTATGGAGCGACCGATTGCTTCTCACGTTGACCGTATCGTTTGTCCTCGTCCTCGGTGCGTTCAACTTTGTCGAAGAGTTTTGGCAACTGTATGCACGAGACGTTCGCGTCCCAATCTATTGGTTCGGGGCCATCTCGACTGGCTTGTTGCTCATCCAAATCCCGGGACAACTGCTCGCCCCGCATCTACTACGAGTCGCCTCGGCCGAGCGTTGGCATCGTATCATCGGGTGGGGAATCGGGATTGGCTTTCTCCTACTCGGCAGTGTTCCAAGCCCATTCGGTCTCATATGGATGACCATAATGGCATGCTTCGCAGGCGTGATTGAGCCAATTTATTTAGGGGTGCTACATCACCGCGTCCCTTCTGCCATCCGTGCGACGACCGAATCGTCGGTTTCGGTCTTGTTGCATGGAAGCATCATTGCACTCGGTCTATTGTTTGTCGTGGGAGCTGAACGTACTTTATTTAGCGCATTTCTGATGATCGGTGCTGTCGTGTGTCTCTACCACGCAAAAAAAATGTAAATCGATGAAGCACATTGAACCGCTTGTTTTTTTAAAACAAGGGGAAAGGGGGCGTAACGCCCTCTTTTTTACGTCTTAAGACCGAGGGCGGGACGACTCATCCCGATGTATGATTAGACCCAATACAGAAGCAGGAGAAACATTATGTCATGGTATGAGTTGTTCATCGGTTTTTTGTTAGGTGTCGTCGAAGGGTTGACCGAGTTCGCACCGGTGTCGTCTACGGGACATATGATTGTCGTCGATGACCTGTGGCTCAATTCGAGCGCATTTTTAGGACAGGAAGTCGCGAACACGTTCAAGATTGTGATTCAACTTGGCTCGATTTTAGCGGTCATCGTCGTGTTTCGGAATCGGTTTAAACAATTATTGAATCCGAAGGAGCTGGTCTCGTTCCGACGCGGTCAGACCGACAAGTTGAATCTGCTACATATCTTGATTGGCCTGTTGCCGGCAGCGGTGCTCGGCCTACTGTTTGAAGACTATATCGATACGCATCTCTTTTCGGTCAAGACGGTATTGATCGGGCTCGTCATCGGGGCGTTCTTCATGATTGCGGCTGATTTGTCGGGCGTGAAGCGTCAGACGACGGCGACGCTCGATGAAATTTCGTACAAACAAGCGCTCGGTGTCGGATTGATTCAATGCTTTTCACTTTGGCCAGGTTTTTCACGGTCGGGCTCGACGATTTCAGGTGGTGTCCTCCTCGGGATGAGTCACCGCGCAGCAGCGGATTTCACGTTCATCATGGCCGTGCCGATCATGTTCGGGGCGAGTGCGCTATCGCTTTACAGCAAGTGGAACTACTTCACGATGGAGACGTTACCGGTATTCCTTGTCGGCTTCGTCAGCGCTTTCTTGTTCGCGCTGTTGTCGATTCAATTTTTCTTGAAGTTAATCAATAAAGTGAAACTGACACCGTTCGCGATTTATCGGATCGTGTTGGCGGCTGTCATTTATTTCTTGTATTTCTAAAAAAACGCGTGCAAGCTGCACGCGTCGTTGAAACCTATTGTTCAGACAGTTCGTAAAACCAAGTAGAGGTGAGAACATGGAACATATCGTTGTCGTATTAGGAACGTTGATTGGTCTTGGGACGGTCGGTACATTGCTGTACGTGACGCGTCTCGCATATGAATCATGAGAACGGATAGTGATAAAAGCGCTCACGTTGGAGTAACTCCATGACGTGGGCGTTTTCTGCGTGATCGATGGCACGCAGGAGACCTTCTGTCTGCGAGCGGTGGGCGAAGAGTGCTTCTCGCTTCGCCGCGCTCTCATCGCCGACCTCGATGATGACGTGTGGCTTTCCGAGATCGGCTTCGGTACGATGGTCGAACGCGACGCCTAAAAATTCAGGTCGCACGGACGCGTCCATCTCTTGGAGGGCACGCACGACGGCGCGTGCCGTTGCCTCGTGGTCCGGATGGACGGCATATCCCGGATAAAACGAGATGACCCGTGCCGGCTTGACTTCATCAATCAAGGCGCGGAACCGGGCGGCAAGCTCGGCCTCGTCCTCGAATTCGACAGTCTTGTCCCGGAGTCCCCACATTTGAAGGTCCGAGATGCCCATGACGGCACAGGCCTCCTCAAGTTCGTGTTTGCGGATTTTTGGAAGCTCTTCACGCGTCGTGAAAATCGGGGAGCCCATGTTTCGTCCCATCTCACCGAGCGTCAAGCAGACGTACGTGACAGGAAATCCTTGCTTTTGATGTTGGATAATCGTCCCGGCGGAGCTGAACGCTTCGTCGTCGGGATGCGGGAAAATGACGAGTAACGGTCCGGTCATTGGTCTTCCACCTCCGTGGCTCCTTGTGGGAGCGGTTTCGGGTCGAGATGCAGCGCGCAGGCGAGACGGCCGAGGCGGTCGTGTCCGGCGAGCAGTAGTTGATCCCCATGCAACTCGAAGTCGGTCAGACCTTCTACATAAAGCCAGCCGTGGTCGAGCTTTAATCCGACGCGGTAAGGTCCATGGCCTTTGATTTGTCCGATGCTATATTCGATGACGACATTTCGGATGAACATGCCGGCGTTATGGAAATCAGGGTCGTTATGAGTGGCGTAAGCGCCGTTCGTCGTCTCGACGTGCGCGTAGAGCGGAGTCGTCACGTGTTTGTTTAAATAAGCTTGAATCACTTCAGGTTGAATCGTGTTCACACTTCTCTCCTCCAATGGAAACGATGACCCGAAGCATGCGCCCCGGGTCACCCGTTCAGGATTGTGTTGCTAGTTTTTTACGGTAGCCCGTGTGGTTCGTCGGTCCGACGTACTGATTGAGTCGGAATGAATGACGGACCGCCTCTGTGATGAACGCTTTGCCGATTTCGATGGCCTCGTCGACCGAATGGCCGTTTGCGAGTGACGCCGCGATGGCAGACGAGAATGTGCAACCGCCGCCGTGTGTGAAGGCGGGTTCGATTTTCTCGCTCTCGAGGAGACGGTATTCATTGCCGTCATAGAGCACATCGAACGCCGTATCGAAACCGAGCTTGCCACCGACTTTGACGATGACGATCTCAGCGCCGAGCTCATGAATCAAACGAGCCGCTTCTTTGATTTCTTCCATCGTCGAAGGTGTCTTGTCGAGACCAGCGAGCATGCGTGCCTCAAACAAGTTCGGTGTGATGATTTTGGCGACCGGGACGAGATGCTCGCGCATAGCGATAGCGACGTCCGGGTTCAAGATTTCATCGGCACCTTTACATGCCATGACCGGGTCGACGACGGCGTTTTCGATGCCGTACTCTTTGATTTTACGTGACGCGAGTTCGATAATCTCAGGCGTCGGCAACATGCCTGTCTTGACCGCATCGACCCCGATTCCGGCGAGGACGGTGTCGATTTGCTTCTCAATCAACGTCGTGTCGATTGGGAACACCTCGTGGTGCCAGGCGTTATGCGGGTCTTGGGCCACGATGACCGTGAGCGCCGTCATACCGTACACACCGAGCTCTTCCATCGTCTTCAAATCCGCTTGAATCCCTGCACCGCCGCTCGTGTCCGAACCGGCGATCGTTAAAGCTTTTTTCATCGTCATAGTCGTTCAATCCCCTTTGTCTGTTTGGATAGTTTCACTATAACGACTTTTTGACGTTACGACAAATCCCATGTTTAGAAAGTGACGGACCAACTTTCCAAAAAACGAGAGGAGGATTTCAATCATATTTGGGGAATAGTAATGAATAGGGTGTAGACCACTTTCAATTGGGTAGGAGGAAAATCGCATGTTAGTGCACAGCTTATGCATTCCGAAAAAAGATGTCGTCACCATCAGTGAAACGGCGACATTACGGGAAGCGCTCGACACGCTCGAGAAAACGGGGTATCGCTGCGTACCTGTCCTGGATGAGACGGGAACGTTTTTCCGCGGTAACATTTATAAAATGCACATTTATCGTCACGGCATGAACGAGGGGAGCCTAGACGATAATGTCTTGACGCTCATCAAAAATACGCAAAAATATGTCCACGAGTCGGACGGGTTCTTCAAAGTGTTCTTCTCCATCAAAGAACTGCCGTACATCGCGGTGTTGAAAGACGAGAGCAACGAGTTTTACGGCATCTTGCCGCACGGGAAGATGCTCGGGATGCTCGAAGAAGCGTGGAGCCGTGATACGGGGAGTTACGTCGTCACGATCGCACTCAGTGAACAAGCCGGAGCGCTTGAGAAGATTACGAAAATCGTCAGCAAGTACTCGTCCATTGCGAGCTTGATGACACTCGACGCGAAGAGCAAAGTGCTTCGCCGCGTGTTGATCACGTTACCACCGGACGTCGAGGAGCCGACGAAAGATAAGATTGTCGCGAAACTCGAACAAAAAGGGTTCCGTGTCGTCGAAGTCGAGAATTTAAACAACTGAGACAAGACCTCCTTCACGCGAAGGAGGTCTTGTTCATGTCAGTCGTTTTTCCATTCGGATGTCGTCGTGAAACGTTCCGTTCCAATACGTGAATCCTTTGATTCGGGCAATTTCGACGTAGCCGAGCTTTTCATAGAGGTGCCGGGCCGCTTCATTGAACGCAAATACACCGAGCTCGATGCGCGGGGTGCCTTGGGACCTGAGCCGTGCTTCTAAGAGGGTGAGCGCATATGTCCCTACGCCTTTGCCACGGCCGACCATTTCGCCGATGACGAGTCCGAGCCAGGCGCTTCCAGGCTCTTGGCTGTAAAGGTGGGCGGCGTCATACATCACGTTCACTTCACCGACGAGGCGGTCGTCCGCGTAAATCAAAAAGATATCGTGTGTCTGGAGTCGTTCTGCTAACGACTCGACCGTCAAGTTGTGCTCGACGGTGAGTTCTTCTTCCGAGCGGGCCGGTCGAATCAAATGAACGATTTCGGGATCGTTGTTCCAGCGGTTGAACGTCTTGACGATGTCCTGTGACGATTCTTTCAAAGGAACGAGCGAGATTGTCATCCCATCCACTCCTTTCTGGTACCCCATTTGCTTCTAGATAGAACGGTAAACTCCTGTCATCACGTCAACGGTTTTAAAACGTTTAGATGACTTGGTAACACTTCGAACGTGAGCGGGAGTGTTCCACCCGTGTCGCCGTCCGCGTTGACCGGGAGCGACTCAGGCGAGTCGACATGGACTCGTTTCGTCTTGAACGAGGTGACGCTGTCCGTCTCTTTCAACTTGCCCGTGAACAGGGCCGGGGCAAGTTGGAGCGCATCTTTGAAGCCGAGGCTTTCGAACAAATAGACGTGCAACAAGCCGTCATTCACCTCGGCGTCGGGCTCAAAGTTCTCAAACCCGCCGACCGAGTTCGTGAGGGCGACGACGACAAGGTACGCGTCCCCGTCAAACGTCTTCTCGTCCGCTTGAACGGAAAGGGAATACGGGCTGTGCTCGCGGAACGCCTTCACGCCTTCGATAAGGTAGGCGAACGGTCCCCATTTCGTCTTCTCCTCGACACTCACCTCATCGACCGCTTCGGCGATGAGACCGATGGCGATGACGTTCATGAAATAACCGTTCTCGTATTTTCCGATATCCATCGGGGTCGGTTCAGCCGTCTTGAGCGCCTCGATCGCGTCTTCCGGATCGCTCGGTACACCGAGGGCGCGAGCCAAATCGTTCACCGTACCGAGCGGGATAATCCCGAAGTCCGGCCGGTGCGGGGCTTCGGCGAGTCCAGTGACCGTCTCGTTTAGCGTCCCGTCCCCGCCCATGGCGATGACGGCGCGATAACCGCGTTGTGCCGCTTCACGTGCGAAGTGGGTGGCGTCATCCGCTTTTTCTGTGAAGCGGACGTCGACGTTGCCGTATCGCTCTTTCAGCACTGCCTCGGCATGCGGCGCATGTTCTTTTCCTAACTCTTTTCCAGATGACGGATTGACGATTAACATGACAGGTTCCATTCAGACATTCCCCTTTTACGTTTAGATACTGTGCTATATTCCCGTCTGTCGGAAAAGCTAGTCATAAAAAAAGCAACGGTTTCCCGTTGCTCAGTAGTGGCGAAACGCCGACATATCGAGATGGCTCGCATCCGACTCATCGACGGCGAGCTCAATCTTCAAATGCTCATGAAACGGAGAATCGAACGCCCCCATGCAGGCGACCGGCTCATGGTCAGGGACGGGCGATTTACGTTTCGTTTTGACGAACAAGTAGTCCGTGCGCGGGAGCGTGAGCAAGAAGCGCTCGACCGCATGCGGTTCACGTGTGACGTTCGACCAAGGCAAGTGATTGAACAGCAAAAAGACCGCACCTTCTTTTCGAAGCGCATAATCCGGGGCGATGCCTTCCCGATTCAACAACTCGATGACCGAACCCAAGTAATCTTGTTTGATCGTCAATGAAATCTCGTAATACTCACGCATACCGTCCACCCTTTCTAAAAATCACAATACCTCCATTCTAAACGTTTCGTCAGAAGGGGACAATGAAGAAGTTTCTTGACGAAGCGTTTTCCTGCCCGTATACTGCTCATGTCCTGCTATACTAAAGATAAACGAAGAACGAATTGAGGTGAAACCGACATGATTGAATCCCTTGAGTTAAAGGCGTGGGTCGTCTTGGCACGGACGATGGACGCAATCAGTGACCGTGTGAAAGATGATTTGAGACGCCACCAATTGAATTCAACAGAGTTCGGTGTGCTGTCGGTCCTGTATAAACGAGGAGACACTCCGTTACAACAAATTGGTGATCAAATTTTGATTACGAGCGGAAGCGTCACGTATGTAATTGACAAGCTCGAGAAACGAGGGCTCATCGAGCGCGTCGCCTGCCCGTCTGACCGGCGTGTGACATACGCTTCGTTGACAGAGACAGGCAAGCACTTGATGGATGTTGTCTACCCCGAGCATATCGAGATTTTCAAAGACATTTACGGTCCGCTCAGTGAGTCGGAGACCGAGACGCTCATCGAATTGTTGAAGCGCGTCGGCTACAACGCGGCAGGCAAATGAAGCCTGCTGTGTTTTTTATGCACTTTTATCTTGAAATCAAAATAATTGACGATGAGATATACAGCTGGTATAGTTCTAACTGTTGTTATAAAAAATAGAGATTTGAATAGATGGAGGAAGCCATTATGAAAAAAGTACTTTACGTATCTGCTAACCCGAAACCGACGGAATTGTCATATAGCAAGCAAGTCGCTGAGACGTTCATGACGACACTCAAAGAAGAGAACGCATCGCTCGACATCGAGGCGATCGAACTTTACGACGTAGACGTTCAAGAAATCGACGGTGACGTCCTCAGCGCATGGGGCAAATTCGCTTCAGGCGAAGCGCTCACGGACGTAGAAGCGAAGAAAGTCGCGACGATGAACGGCATGCTCGAGAAGTTCATGGAAGCGGACGTTTACGTCTTCGCGACACCAATGTGGAACTTCTTCTTCCCGGCCCGCATGAAAATGTTCCTCGACAGCGTTCTTTCGGCTGGTAAGACGTTCCGTTACACAGAGCAAGGCCCGGTCGGTCTTCTCGAGAACAAACAAGCGATCCACATTCAAGGGACAGGCGGCGTCTACACGGGCACTGACCTTAACTTCGCTGACGCATACCTTCGTCAAGCGCTCGCGTTCGTTGGCGTGACAGACGTGACGACGCTTGCGGTTGAAGGAATGAACCAATTCCCAGACAAGATTGAAGAAATCGTCGCTGACGCGAAAGCGAAAGCCGAGACACTCGCGAAAGAAGTCGCTGGTGCGGTAACCGTCTAATGATTGAAGGCGAGTCCATGTGATATGCTCCCCAATAGGTAGACAGATAAAATAACAAATCTGTTTATCTGATTGGGGAGTGTTTTTTTTATGGCGAGAAGTCGGCATT
>NZ_JACSMC010000018.1:0-53543 GCF_018618435.1 Exiguobacterium sp. s150
GAACACGGAAGTTAAGCGCTTCAGCGCCGAAAGTAGTTGGGGGTCTCCCCCTGTGAGGATAGGACGTTGCCAGGCAACATGAGACGATCAAGCATCTGCTTGGTCGTCTTTTTTGTGCGACGATGCGCTGCATCGTCGCTTTTCGTTTGCCTTTTTTTGAATCAATGATAAAATATAGTCAAAAGTCAAAGATGGTCAGAGGGTGGTGGAGATGAGAAACATATCTGATGTAATCGAACAGTATTTGAAGCAAGTACTCAAAGAAAGTCAGGCCAATGCAATTGAAATTAAACGACAAGATATTGCGAAACGTTTCGAGTGTGTCCCGTCTCAAATCAACTATGTCATCAACACACGATTTACCGTCGAAAAAGGCTATCTTGTTGAAAGCAAACGAGGGGGAGGCGGATATATTCGCATTCGCCGCGTCATCTTACATGAGAAGCAAGATTTATTAGCTAGTCTCATCGACTTCTTGCATGATCAACCTAATTTGAATGAACAAGTCGTCGAAAACATATTAATTCGTCTATTTGAAGAAGGATTGTTAAGTGAACGGGAAGTTCGACTTCTTTTTCACGTATTGTCTGATGAATCACTCGGTCTCCACGCAACCGATCGTCACTTGATTCGCCGACAACAATTATTAGCGCTTATGAAATTGTTAAGTTATCGCTGACGGAGGCGGGATAACATGCTATGCGAACGATGTAAACGGCGACCTGCCGTCAATGAAATGGTCATTAATGAGAACGGGGTATCTGTCACACGTAAACTGTGTCGGAATTGCGCGTTTGAAGTCATGACAGGTTACGTCCCGGTCGTGAAGCGGTGTCCGACGTGTCAAATGACGCAACATGCGTTACAACAAACGAGAAAAGCCGGCTGTACAATGTGTTACACCGTGTTTCGAGATGATTTATTAAAAATAACGCGTCAATATCAACAAGGGCATGATCATCACGTCGGTTCAATTCCGAACTTGTTACGTACGCCTGACGAACGAATTGAAGAACGACTCGTCAAGCTGGCAGGGGAGTTGGAGCAAGCTGTCGAACAAGAAGATTATGAACGTGCAGCCCGTATCAAAAAAGAAATGATTCAATTGAAAGGACAAGGTGAGGCGTGATGGAGACATTCCTCGAACAACCGCTCGGTCCGAAAATGCGTGAACGAGCGAAACTTGACGACCTTGTCATCTCAACGCGAATCCGACTGGCTCGCAATTTGAAGGACACGGTCTTCTCCCCAGTACTTTCAGAAGAAGGACAACGATATTTATGTGAACGTGTCGAATCTTCTCTTGGTGGTTTGCAAGGATTTAAGTATATTCATATGGGTTCCTATGATTACGTGACCCGCCAAGCGCTTGTCGAGAAGCATCTAATCAGTCCAACCATTGCTACAAAAGATGAAAGTGCCGTCTTTTTAAGTGAAGATGAGACGATTAGTGTGTTAATCAACGAGGAAGATCATTTACGAATTCAAACGTTACTTCCAGGGTTTCAGGTGATTGAGGCATTTGAACTCGCTAAACGCGTCGATGCTTTGTGTGAAGAATCACTTCCTTACGCCTTCGATGAAACATTAGGGTACTTGACGACGTGCCCGAGCAACATCGGGACAGGTCTTCGCGCCTCGGTCATGCTTCACTTACCAGGCTTGGTATTGACAGGTCGAATTACTCCTATACTAAAAGAACTTCGCAAACTAGGTTACACAATTCGTGGCCGGTACGGGGAAGGTAGTGACGCAGCGGGACGTTTATTCCAGTTGTCGAATCAACGTACACTTGGGAGCCATGAATCCCAACTCTTATCGGACTTTATGGAAATAACGGAACAACTCATTCAGGCCGAACGCCAAGCACGTGAGGATTTGCTCAAAAACAAGGAAGACGAGTTAGAAGATCAGTTTTATCGCTCTTATGGGGTGTTGCGTTATGCGAAGTTACTGTCTTCGACAGAAGCAATTGAGCGTCTGTCTGACTTACATTTAGCGAGCGATCTTGGCCTATTGTCAGATTGGAGCCCGCCACAGTTTCATGAACTGATTGTAAGGTTGCAATCAGGTTTCCTACAAAAACATTTCGGGAAAACATTATCTACGAAAGAACGAGATCGGGAACGAGCAACGCTCGTTCGTCGCATGCTAGATCACGGTTTAGTTTGATTTAACTCTCAAGGAGGTTTTGTCCATGATGTTTGGTCGATTCACAGAACGAGCTCAGCGCGTATTAGCTTTAGCACAAGAAGAAGCGGTACGGCTTGGCCATCATAATATTGGTACGGAACACATTTTACTCGGCTTGATTCGAGAAGGCGAAGGGATTGCTGCAAAAGCACTTTTCGCCCTCGGTATGACGTCTGAGAAGATTCAACAAGAAGTAGAGGCGCTCATTGGACGCGGGTCAGAGAACGGGTCAACGATTCATTACACGCCGCGTGCGAAAAAAGTGATTGAACTTTCGATGGACGAGGCCCGTAAACTCGGTCACTCATACGTTGGGACAGAGCACATCTTGCTCGGCTTGATTCGAGAAGGCGAGGGTGTGGCGGCGCGCGTCATGAACAACCTCGGCATCAGTTTGACAAAAGCACGTCAACAAGTGCTTCAATTGCTCGGTAACACAGAATCGTCAGCTAACGCCTCACAACCTGGAACGAGCGCTGCGACACCGACACTCGACGGATTAGCTCGCGACTTGACGCAACAAGCTCGTGAGTCACGTCTTGATCCGGTGATCGGGCGCGCTGGTGAGATTCAACGGGTCATCGAAGTCTTGTCACGCCGGACGAAAAACAACCCGGTTCTCATCGGTGAGCCAGGTGTCGGGAAGACGGCTGTCGTCGAAGGATTAGCTCAACAAATCATCAATAATGAAGTGCCAGAGACGCTTCGTAACAAACGAGTGATGGTCCTTGATATGGGAACACTCGTCGCGGGTACAAAATACCGCGGTGAATTTGAAGATCGATTGAAAAAAGTGATGGATGAGATTCGTCAGGCGGGGAACGTCATTCTCTTCATTGACGAATTGCACACGTTAATCGGCGCTGGTGGGGCGGAAGGGGCAATCGACGCCTCGAACATCTTGAAACCATCACTCGCCCGTGGTGAGCTTCAATGTATCGGTGCGACGACGTTAGATGAGTATCGGAAGTATATCGAAAAAGATGCCGCGCTCGAGCGTCGCTTCCAACCGATTCAAGTGAATGAACCGACTGCAGAAGAAGCAGAGCAGATCTTACTCGGTTTACGCGACCGTTATGAAGCGCACCATCGCGTGACCATCACGGACGAAGCGGTCCACGAAGCTGTCGTTCTTTCAGACCGCTACATTTCAGACCGTTTCCTTCCGGATAAAGCGATTGACCTCGTCGATGAGGCCGCGTCAAAAGTCCGCCTCCGTTCGTTCACGGCGCCACCGAACTTGAAAGAGCTCGAAGCACGTCTCGAATCGATTCGTAAAGAAAAAGATTCGGCCGTTCAGAGCCAAGAGTTCGAGAAAGCAGCCTCGCTTCGAGATACGGAACAAAAAGTTCGAGAAGAGCTCGAACAGTTGAAGTCCGAATGGCAGAACAAACAAGGCAATGAGAAACTTGAAGTGACGAAAGAAGATATCGCCCAAGTCGTCGCCAACTGGACCGGCGTTCCGGTCACAAAAATCGCAGAGGAAGAGACAGATCGTCTCTTGAAACTCGAGTCGATTTTGCATAACCGTGTCATCGGTCAAGACGAAGCGGTCAAGTCGATTTCGCGGGCAATCCGCCGGGCCCGTGCCGGGTTGAAAGACCCGAAACGTCCAATCGGATCGTTCGTCTTCCTTGGGCCGACCGGTGTCGGTAAGACCGAACTTGCCCGTGCCGTTGCCGAAGCGCTCTTCGGCGATGAGGACGCGATTATCCGCATCGACATGTCCGAGTACATGGAGAAACATGCGACGAGCCGACTCGTCGGTTCGCCTCCAGGGTATGTTGGGTATGAAGAAGGTGGACAATTGACAGAAAAAGTTCGCCGGAAGCCATACTCGGTCATCTTGCTTGATGAGATTGAGAAAGCGCACCCGGAAGTGTTCAACATCTTGCTCCAAGTGCTCGACGACGGCCGCTTGACAGACTCGAAAGGCCGCACGGTCGACTTCCGCAACACCGTCATCATCATGACATCAAACGTCGGGGCCGCCGCGCTCAAACGGAACAAATATGTCGGATTCACGGTTGAAGACGATGTGAAACGTGAATATACAGAGATGAAGGACAAAGTCATGGAAGAGCTCAAAAAAGCGTTCCGTCCTGAGTTCTTGAACCGGATCGATGAGATCACGGTATTCCACTCGCTCCAAAAAGAGCATATCCAACAAATCGTCAAGCTCATGGCTGAGACACTCACGAAACGTCTTGGTGAACAAGGCATCGATTTCACATTGACGGAATCGGCGCTTGAGAAGATTGCTGAAGTTGGATACGACCCAGAGTACGGAGCTCGACCGCTCCGCCGGGCGCTCCAACGTGAGGTGGAGGACCGACTCTCAGAAGCGATGCTCAGTGGAGACATCACCAAAGGCAGTAAAGTCGCGCTCGACGTGCAGGACGGAGAGTTCATCGTCCGTAGCGAAGGTGTCGTTCAATAATGCGAAGCTCCCTCTCTCAAGTGAGGGAGCTTTTTTAAACAGAGAGGATTAAGTATGGCTAAACTAAAAACAAAGTACGTGTGTCAATCGTGCGGCTATGAGTCCGCCAAATGGATGGGACGTTGCCCCGGGTGTAATGAATGGAACACGCTCGTCGAAGAGTTTGTCGAAGAGAAGAAAGCGAAGCGTGGGGCCGCGTTCGTTCACAGTTCATCGCGACAGTTGAAACCGGAGCGCCTCGCCGACGTTGTCTCACAGGAGGAGACGCGGGTTCACACGAACAGTCAAGAGTTCGACCGTGTGCTTGGCGGGGGAATCGTCCCGGGATCACTCGTTCTTGTCGGGGGTGACCCGGGGATCGGGAAGTCGACGATTCTCCTTCAAGTGAGTGCGCACCTTGCTCATAGTGGTCGAAAAGTGCTCTACATTTCTGGTGAGGAATCGCTCAAACAGACGAAGCTTCGTGCGGAACGACTCGGTTTGCCGACACAGGATTTATATGTCCTCGCCGAGACCGATATGTTGATGATCGAACGGGTCATCGATGAAGAAAAGCCGGGATTCGTTATCATTGACTCGATTCAAACAGTATATATGGATGAGATTCAATCGGCGCCGGGTAGTGTCGCCCAAGTACGGGAATGTACGGCAGCGCTCATGAAAATTGCTAAAACGCGGGGTGTGGCCGTCTTTATCGTCGGGCACGTTACGAAACAAGGTTCAATTGCGGGACCACGTCTACTCGAGCATATGGTGGATGCGGTGTTGTATTTCGAAGGTGAGCGTCATCATACGTTTCGGATTTTACGGGCCGTGAAGAATCGATTTGGCTCGACGAATGAGATTGGTATTTTTGAGATGAAAGAGAGTGGGCTCGAAGAAGTGCTGAACCCGTCTGAGATTTTCCTCGAAGAACGGACGGCCGGTGTATCCGGCTCAACGGTCGTCGCTTCGATGGAAGGGACGCGAACGGTACTCGTCGAACTCCAAGCGCTCATCTCACCGACGTCATTCGGGAATCCGAGACGCATGGCGACGGGAATCGACCAAAACCGCGTCGCGCTGCTCATGGCCGTGCTCGAGAAACGTTCCGGTCTCTTGCTCCAGACGCAAGATGCGTATTTGAAGGCGGCTGGTGGCGTGAAGCTTGACGAGCCGGCCATCGATTTGGCAATCTGTGTCTCCATCGCCTCAAGTTTCCGCGACCGTCCGACACGCCCGACCGACGTCTGTATCGGGGAAGTCGGATTGACCGGTGAAGTACGCCGGGTGTCACGAATCGAACAACGCGTCGCCGAGGCGGCTAAGCTCGGCTTCACGCGTGCGATCATTCCGAAAAACAACCTTGGCGGCTGGACGGCACCAGCCGGAATCGACGTCGTCGGGGTCAGTACTGTCGATGAGGCGCTACAACTCACCATTCCGTTCTGACGGGCGCCTCCGACAGGTTTTTAACGCTTTGTAACGAACGCTTTCAAACGAACCGTGTTACAATAAAAGTGCTGTTTTCATGAAATTTAAATTCAAACGAAGGAGGTGGAATGAGTGAAGATTGCAGTGCGAATCGGATTTATTTTAATCGGTCTCGTCGTCGGATGGTTCGGGATTATCGAGTTGATGATTTTACTAAGTGACCTCGGTGTGAACGTGCCGGCATGGTTGACGATTCCATACGTAGCTAGTTTGATTGGTGGACTTATCTTCTTCATTCTCAGTTTATTCTTGACCGACATGGTCGTTAAATTCATCCGTTTTGTCGAAGAACGGCTCGTCCGTTTGCCGGTCGGGGATATTTTGTTCGGCTCGATTGGATTGATTATCGGGTTGTTAATCGCCTTTTTGATTAGCGTCTCGCTCGAAGTGACGAACATTTTCTTGCTCAGTAAAATCGTCCCGATTTTCGTGACCGCTTTGTTCGGATACTTCGGATTTGCCGTCGGGTACCGAAAGCGCAACGAGTGGATCAAACTGTTCGTGAAAAGTGAACGCGAAAAGCAGCCGGCTGAGCCGGTACGCCGTTCGAACGATAAGATTTTGGATACGAGTGTCATCATCGACGGTCGTATCGCCGACATCGCGAAGACAGGCTTTATTGAAGGAACGCTCATCGTTCCCCAGTTCGTCATCGGCGAACTCCAATATATCGCGGACTCTTCAGATACGTTGAAACGGAATCGCGGTCGACGCGGACTCGATATCTTAAAAGAGCTTCAAGACAACGACCGCATCGAAGTCGAGATTTATGATGGAGACTTTGAAGATGTAGCGGAAGTCGATATCAAGCTGATTAAACTCGCTGAAGTGAAGAACGGGATCGTCGTGACGAACGACTACAACTTGAACAAAGTATGTGAAGTTCGAAACGTCCCGGTGTTAAACATTAACGATTTAGCTAACTCGGTGAAACAGATTGTCATTCCAGGTGAAGAGATGGTCGTTACGGTCATCAAAGAAGGAAAAGAACAAAATCAAGGAGTCGCCTACCTCGAAGACGGGACGATGGTCGTTGTCGAAGGGGGACGTAAGCTCATTTCGAAGACGTTACCTGTCGTCGTGACGAGTGTGCTCCAGACCTCGGCAGGTCGAATGATTTTTGCTCGTCCTGAATAACTGTGAAAAAGAGACGCGCTTCGCGCTCTCTTTTTTCACGAAGTGAGGGGAATTAGTGATGCGATATGCAGTCGTCATCCCAGCGGCCGGTCAAGGCAAGCGTATGGGGGCGAACGAGAATAAATTGATGTTACAGCTCCAAGGAAAGCCGATTATCGTGTGGACGGTCGAGGCGTTCGCCCGTGACACATGGTGTGACGCCATCATCTTGGCGATTCGTCCGGAGGAAGAGCCGTGGTTTCGCTCGATGCTTAACCATATTCCGACCCCCATCACGTATGTGACCGGCGGGAAAGAACGGCAAGAAAGTGTCCGTGCCGGCCTGCATGCCGTGACGCGAGACGGTGTCGTCTTGATTCATGACGGAGCGCGTCCGTTCATTCGAGTCGAACAATTGCGGCAAGTGGCTCAAGCAGGACAAACGGGCGGTGCGATTTTAGCTGTTCCCGTGAAAGACACGGTGAAGCAAGTGGATGCTGGACAAATTACCCGCACGGTTCCGCGTGAGACGCTTTGGCTCGCCCAGACCCCGCAGGCGTTTCCGATTGAGCGGATTCGGCGCATTCACGACGAAGCGGCGGCGCAAACGTTTACGGGTACCGACGATGCGAGTCTGTTCGAATGGGCAGGTCATGAGGTCGCGGTCATCCCGGGTGACTATCACAACATAAAAATCACGACACCCGAAGATTTATTGTTCGGGGAAGCGATTTTGACGAAGGAGGATTATCGATGAGAATAGGACAAGGATTTGATGTGCATGCATTTGCGGAAGGGCGCCCGCTCATTTTAGGGGGAATCGAGATTCCGCACGACCGTGGTCTACTCGGTCATTCCGATGCGGACGTGTTGCTCCACACGATTGCCGATGCGGCCCTCGGTGCGATCGCAGCCGGAGATATCGGCAAGCATTTTCCGGACACGGACCCAGCTTTTAAAGATGCCGATTCGAAAGTGTTGCTTCAACACGTCTGGCAACTCGTGAAAGCAGAAGGGTACGTCCTTGGAAACGTCGATGCGACGGTCATGGCACAGCGGCCAAAACTTCGTCCATATATCGATGACATGCGAGCGGTCATTGCTGAGTTGCTTGAGGCTGACATCAGCCAAGTGAACGTAAAGGCGACGACGACGGAACAGCTCGGCTTCACGGGACGAGAAGAAGGAATTGCTGCCCAGGCGGTCATCCTGCTCAACCGTGCTTGACAAAAGTGGTATACTATTTGGGCAGAAGAGAAGAAAGGTGGAAATAGTATGAGTGAAGTGCGTGTACGCTATGCGCCAAGTCCGACGGGTCACCTTCATATCGGGAACGCCCGGACCGCGCTATTCAATTATTTATATGCTCGCCACGCCGGCGGGAAGATGATCCTCCGAATCGAGGATACCGATCAAAAACGGAACGTTGAGAACGGTGTCGAAAGTCAGATGAAGTATCTTGAATGGCTTGGAATCGATTGGGACGAAGGTCCAGGCCGCGGTGGTGACTACGGCCCTTACTTCCAAATGGAGCGACTCGACCTCTACAACAAACATGTGAACGAGTTGATGGAGAATGGACTCGCCTATAAGTGCTATATGACGTCGGAAGAACTCGAGGCAGAGCGCGAAGCACAAATCGCGCGCGGCGAAGCGCCGCGTTATTCGGGTGCCCATCGCAACTTGAGCGCTGAGGAGCAGGCCGCATTCGAAGCGGAAGGTCGCAAGCCGTCGATTCGCATCCGTGTGCCTGAGGGCGTCACGTACAAATGGCATGATGTCGTCAAAGGTGACGTCTCGTTTGAAGCGA
Organism: Exiguobacterium sp. s150; assembly: GCF_018618435.1. Classification (NCBI taxonomy): domain Bacteria; kingdom Bacillati; phylum Bacillota; class Bacilli; order Caryophanales; genus Exiguobacterium; species Exiguobacterium sp. s150. The sequence continues at coordinate 9,033 of NZ_JACSMC010000018.1, forward strand.
AAGACTTCGGTGATTGGGTCATCGTCAAACAAGACGGGATTCCGACGTACAACTTTGCGGTCGTCATCGATGACTACTTGATGAAGATCAGTCACGTGTTACGGGGCGACGACCACATCGCCAACACACCGAAACAGATGATGGTCTATGACTCGCTCGGATGGGAGTACCCGACGTTCGGGCATATGACGCTCATTTTCAATGAGAACCATAAGAAACTCTCGAAGCGTGATGAGTCAATTATTCAGTTCATCGAGCAATATGCCGATCTCGGATACATCCCGGAAGCGCTCTTCAACTTCATCTCGCTTCTCGGCTGGTCGCCGGTCGGTGAAGAAGAGATCTTCACGAAACAACAGTTCATCGACATGTTCGACGCGGGTCGACTCTCGAAGAGCCCGGCCGTGTTTGATCAACAGAAGCTCGCGTGGATCAACAGTGTCTACATGAAACAGGCTTCGCTTGACGAAGTGGTGGCACTCAGTTTACCATTCTTACAAGAAGCGGGCCGTTTACCAGAAGCGCTCTCGATGGAAGAAGCGGATTGGGCGACAGCGCTCATCGCGCTCTATAAAGAACAGATGACGCACGGCGCTGAGATCGTCGCGTTGACGGACTTGTTCTTTAAAGACGAAGTCGAGTATGACGAAGAGGCGAACGCGGTGCTTGCCGGTGAGGCGGTACCGAGCGTCTTGGCTGAGTTCAAGGCGCAACTCGAACAGATCGAAGATTTCACACCGGAAGCGATTAAAGCCGCGACGAAAGCGACACAAAAAGCGACCGGTCAAAAAGGAAAGAACTTGTTCATGCCGATCCGTGTCGCGACGACAGGGCAGACGCACGGACCAGAGCTTCCAAATGCAATCGCATTGATTGGAAAAGAGCGTGTCTTGGCACGTCTCTCAACTTTATTAGCTTAAAGGCAATGATGAGGAAAGTAAGCGGATTGACACTTAACAGAGACTAGAACCAAGGCTGGAAGTTCTAGAAGAGTCCCCCGTCGAAGTGCACCTCGGAGCCGTTCCGGCGATACGTAGTCGGGACCGCGACTCGGCGTTAACGAGACTTGAGAGGGGAAGTTTCCCAAACAGAGTGGAACCGCGCTTACGGCGTCTCTGTGCCTTGGCACAGGGGCGTCTTTGTTTTTGATATGGAAAAGGAGAACAATTATGGGATTTTGGAAAAGTGTACGGGCCGATATTCAAAACGTGCTCGAGCTTGACCCGGCCGCGCGGTCGAAAGCGGAGGTCGTTTTAACGTATCCGGGACTGCATGCGCTCTGGGCGCACCGTATCGCACACGGCCTATGGAAACGGAACGTGAAGCTCGTCGCGAAATTGATTGCCCAAACGAGCCGTTGGTTGACTGGGGTAGAAATTCACCCGGGCGCCGTCATCGGCGAACGTCTGTTTATCGACCATGGTTTTGGCATCGTCATTGGCGAGACGGCCATCATCGGTAACGATGTCACGATTTATCAAGGCGTGACGCTCGGCGGAACGGGAAAAGAGAAAGGAAAGCGTCACCCGACGATCGGGAATGACGTGTTGATTTCGGCAGGTGCGAAAGTGCTCGGCAATATCACGATTGGCGATTGCGTCAAAATCGGAGCGAGTTCCGTCGTCTTAAAAGACGTGCCGTCGGACTCGACGGTCGTCGGAATTCCGGGTCGTGTCGTCATCCGAAACGGTGAGCGGGTCAAACAACACGACCTCGATCATCGCTTCCCGGACCCAGACCGAGAATGCCAAGAGCGACTCGAGAACGCGGTCGAACAATTAGAGAAAAAGTTAGCTTCTTTAGAGAAACGGATGGAGGAGAAGACACATGATTCAGTTTTACAACAGCCTCACGAATAAAAAGGAACCGTTCGTCCCAATCGTACCAGGGAAAGTGTCGATGTACGTGTGCGGGCCGACCGTCTACAACTATATCCACGTCGGAAACGCCCGTCCGGCGATTGCGTTTGACACGGTGCGCCGCTATTTGACGTATCGCGGGTATGATGTGAAGTACGTATTGAACTTCACGGATGTCGACGATAAAATCATTCGGGCCGCAAACGAGCTCGGAGAAGACGTCTCGACGCTGACGAACCGCTATATCGAGGCATACCTGGCCGATACCGGGGCGTTAAACGTGAAACCAGCCGACGTGCACCCGCGCGTCACTGATACGATGCAAGAAATCATCGAGTTTATCCGGAACTTAGAGACGGAAGGGTATGCGTACGCGTCCGAAGGTGACGTCTATTTCCGCACCCGTAAATTTGACGAGTACGGCAAGCTCAGTCAGCAGTCGATTGAAGACTTGCGGGCCGGCTCGCGCGTCGACGTCGGCGAGAAGAAAGAAGATCCGCTCGACTTCGTCTTATGGAAAGCGGCGAAATCGGGAGAACCGGCTTGGGAGAGTCCATGGGGACAAGGGCGTCCGGGCTGGCACATCGAGTGCTCGGCGATGGCGAAAAAGCATCTCGGCAAGACGATTGATATTCATGCCGGCGGTCACGATTTGAAGTTCCCGCACCATGAGAACGAAATCGCCCAGTCCGAGGCGTGCAACCATACGAAGTTCGCCAACTATTGGCTCCACAACGGCTTCATCAATATCGAGAACGAGAAGATGTCCAAATCGCTCGGGAATTTCTTGCTCGTCCATGAGGCGCTCAAAGAAGTCGATGCGATGGTGCTCCGCTTCTTCATGCTATCGGTGCATTATCGTCATCCAATCAACTATAGCCGGGAGCTAATCGAACAAGCAGCGAACGGGTGGGACCGAATCAAGGAGGCGTATCACAACGTCGAGCACCGATTGTCTGTAACAGCTGGCTTAGACGAGCCGAGCGAGGCGATGGAACGAAAACTTGCTGGCATTAAATCGGCATTCATTGAAGCGATGGATGATGACATCAATACGGCCAACGCCGTCACCGTGCTGTTCGACTTGGCGAGAGAAGCGAACATCTACGCGAAAGCGGACCACGTATCGAAAGAGACGCTTGAGCACGTCATCGACTTGTTCGACGAGTTGACCGGTGTCCTCGGTTTGACGTTGTCAGAAGAGAAGGAACTGTTAGATGCCGAGATTGATCAATTGATTCAAGAGCGCGACGCGGCCCGTGCCGAACGAAACTTCGCGCGTGCCGACGAGATTCGTGACCTACTGAAACAACAACAGATTCAACTTGAAGATACGGCGCAAGGCGTCCGGTGGAAGCGTCTATGAGTGTGAACCCGGCCCAACTGAACGCACTCGCGCTCGCATATATGGGCGACGTCGTCTATGAGATGGCGGTGCGGAAACGATTGCTCGAGCGGGGCTTGACGCGACCGAACGATTTACACCGTGGGGCCATCCGTTACGTCAATGCATCGTCACAAGCAGGCGTCGTCACCCACTGGCTCGAGACGAACGTACTCTCGGAAGAAGAACAGGCGGTCGTAAGGCGAGGACGGAACGCCAAGTCCGGCTCGATTCCGAAGCGGACCGACGTCCATACGTATCGGTACTCGACGGCGTTTGAGGCATTGATTGGTTACATCTACCTTACAGAAAGAAGGGATCGTCTTGAAGAACTCATCGAACAAGCGTTCATTTGGCTCGAAACCGAGCAACCCGAAACGACATGAAGGAGGCAAGTCGCGCGATAAACGTTCATTCGATCGTCCACGTAGTGACGACCGCCCGAAACGACAAAAGTTAGAACGACCGGATTATCAAGAAGTCGACGTGATGGAAGAAGGGATCGACTTCCTATACGGGCGTAACCCGGTCATGGAGGCGCTCCGGAGCGGGCGCGACATGAACAAAGTCTTCATCATGGAAGGCCAACAAAAAGGGCCACTCGCCCAAATCATCGCGATGGCGAACGAAGCGTCGGTACAAGTGTCATTCGTCCCGAAAACGAAACTCGAGAAAATGGCCGGCAGTGAACACCACCAAGGTGTCGTCGCGGCCGTCGCGGCATACGAGTATAAGTCGATTGAAGACATGTTCGCGCTAGCTGAATCAAAAGGGGAGACACCGCTCTTCATCTTGCTCGATGAGCTTGAAGACCCGCACAACCTTGGCTCGATTTTACGGACGGCGGACGCTGTCGGCGCCCACGGGATTATCATCCCGAAACGTCGTTCGGTCGGGTTGACGCAAACGGTCGCGAAAGCATCAACGGGCGCAATCGAGTACATCCCGGTCGCGCGCGTCACGAATTTGACGCGAACGCTCGAAGAGTTGAAAGAGAAAGGGTTGTGGGTCGTCGGGACTGACGCGAGCGAGAGCCAAGACTATCGCCGCCTCGATGGCAACATGCCGCTCGTCGTCGTCATCGGTAGTGAAGGCAAGGGGATGAGCCGACTCGTACGGGAGACGTGTGACTTCCTCGTCCATATGCCGATGGTTGGTCATGTGACGTCGCTCAACGCCTCGGTCGCAGCTGCGCTTCTCTTGTATGAAGTGCATCGCACCCGCCATCCGCTGTCATGAGTGTGAAAAAGCGGGAACTTCTACTCGTTGACGGCTATAACATTATCGGAGCGTGGCCACATCTTCGGAAGTTACGCGAAATCGACTTCGACAAAGCGAGAAACGACCTCATTGAAGCGATGGCCGAGTATCAAGCCGTCACCGGTCGGGAAGTGACAATCGTCTTCGACGCCCATATGCGCTATGGTCGCGAGTCGAAAGCGACACAGAGCCGGGTCGCGGTCGTTTATACGAAAGAGAACGAGACGGCCGATGAATGGATTGAGCGTCGGGCGCATGAACTCGTCGATAACCGTCTCGTCACCCTGTTCGTGGCGACGAACGACTTCACGGAGCAATGGGTCATCTTTGGTCAAGGGGCGCTCCGCGTTCCGGCGACCGAACTGTTGAAGGACTGGAAGCACGCCCAGCTGTTAATCGAACAAGAGCGATCGGCGCTCAAACAAGACCGGTCGAACCGAAAAACGATCGACCTCTCGCCGGAAGTGCGAGCCCGATTGGAAGAAATGCGTCGTCGCAAATGAGGCGGTGACGCACGTCACGGACGAGTTCATGAAATGAACTCGTCTTTGTTTTTAGTTTGACATTTTTTTGAAAGGAAATGTTGTATACTAATAGATGTATGCGTTACACGAATTGTAATTGACGGAATTTTTAGAATTTTGTTTGACGGTCGTTTTACCTGCTGTCTATAATGAGGTCACAAACTTACATAGTTCATCATCAATTGCCGGGGGGTATGAAACATGAACGGATGGCCATACGAACAGTTTGAAAACATGTCGGACGAAGAGCTCGTCTTGCTCGCGCGCAACGAAGGGGATAGCGATGCGTTAGAATTTCTGATTGAGCGCTATCGTTATTTCGTGCGAGCGAAAGCACGGTCGTACTTCTTGATTGGAGCCGATCACGAGGACATCGTCCAAGAAGGGATGATCGGGCTTTATAAAGGGGTTCGGGATTACCGCGACGAGCGGCTCGCCTCATTCAAAAGCTTTGCCGAGATGTGTATCACGCGTCAAATGATTACGGCGATTAAGACGGCCACGCGCCAAAAACACATCCCGCTCAACTCGTACGTGTCACTCGATAAGCCGATCTTTGACGATGAGTCAGACCGCACGTTGCTTGACGTCATCTTGCCCCCGCACCCGACCGACCCACAAGAACTGCTTGTCACGCGGGAAGACCAGTTGTTCATGGAAGAAAAGATGGATGAGCTGCTTAGCGACTTGGAACGAAAAGTGCTTCGGCTTTATTTGGATGGCCGCTCGTACCAAGAGATCTCGGACGACCTCGATCGTCACGTCAAATCGATTGATAACGCCTTGCAGCGTGTGAAGAAGAAGTTTGAACGTCACGTCGATGTGAAGACGTTGACGAGTTAACCGATATTGACCCCACGCCTCCTATGTGATACTTTTAAGGCAGCGCCTTGTCCGTAGACGCCATTTTACAGGAGGCGTTTTTTTTTCGCTCTTTTTTAATGAGAGCCGTCGAAAGGGGCGCTTATGAATGGCAAAGAAAGTAAGTCTCGCCTGTGCACAATGCGGATCACGTGAGTACTCGACGACGAAACGCGATGACGTCGCGACACGCCTCGAGCTGAACAAGTTTTGCCGTCGTTGCAATGCGCATACGGTGCATCGAGAATCAAAGTAACGTCAATTGGCATTCAATGTAGGAGGAAGCTACCATGAACTTTTTGCGTGATGTATGGAAAGAGCTAAAGAAAACGAGTTGGCCGACTCGTAAAGAGCTCACGAAATATACCATCACAGTCATCGCGACCGTCGTCGTGATTGGCTTGTTCGTGTTTGGCGTGGATACTGGTGTCAGCTATCTCGTCAACTTATTGATTAACTAAGGAAAGAGGTGAAAGCCGTGGAGAAACAATGGTTTGTTGTCCAGACGTATTCTGGCTTTGAAAACAACGTCAAAGAAAACCTAGAACGTCGAATCGGTTCGATGAACATGGAAGATAAAATTTTCCGCGTCCTCGTTCCGACTGAAACAACGCAAGAAGAAGTCACATTGAAAAGTGGCGAGAAAAAGATCAAAGAACGTGAAGTGAAAAACTTCCCGGGCTATGTGTTCGTCGAGATGATCATGACGGACGATTCATGGTACGTCGTTCGGAACACACCGAACGTCACAGGCTTCCTCGGTTCGACGGGTGGCGGCGCCAAGCCGATCCCGCTTCAACCGGACGAAGTGACGAACGTGCTTTCACAGATGGGCCTCATCGAGAAGAAAGACCGTTACAACTACGAGCTCGGCGATCTCGTCCGTGTCAAAGAAGGCGCGTTCGAGAACTTTGAAGGGACGATTGATGAAATCGAAGCTGACAAAGAGAAGCTCAAAGTCGTCGTCGACATGTTCGGCCGCGAAACGAAAATCGAGCTTGATTTCGAACAAGTTCAGAAAATTAACTAAACCCACTTGCCATCTTCGGAAACGGATGGTACAATCGGAAATGTTTGATGTTGTGCTTTTTTTTCGGTACAAACTCGACCTAATAGATTGAGTGGGAGGGCGCACAACGTCCAAGAAACCACATTTTAGACTTAAGGAGGTGTGTCTCGTGGCGAAAAAAGTTACTAAACTCGTTAAACTTCAAATCCCAGCTGGTAAAGCTAACCCAGCACCACCAGTAGGACCAGCACTTGGTCAAGCAGGTGTTAACATCATGGGGTTCTGTAAAGAGTTCAACGCTCGTACACAAGACCAAGCCGGATTGATTATTCCTGTAGTCATTACGGTATACGAAGATCGTTCGTTTACATTCATTACGAAAACTCCACCAGCTGCAGTTCTTTTGAAGAAAGCTGCTGGTATCGAGAGCGGTTCTGGTGAACCGAACCGTAAGAAAGTAGCAACGGTTAAGCGTGATAAAGTTCGCGAAATCGCTGAACTTAAAATGCCTGACCTTAACGCGTCGTCTGTAGAAACAGCGATGCTTATGGTTGAAGGTACTGCGCGCAGTATGGGTATTGTAATCGAAGACTAATTGATTAGTCTCTGGGATTGACGGTGAATATTGTACTCACCCTCAATCCCTTCATTATGTGGGAGGAAATTCCGCTAACCACAAGGAGGAAAAGAATCATGGGTAAAAAACACCAAGAAGCAGCGAAGCTTGTTGATCGCACGAAGTCTTACGACCTCGCTGAAGCGGTCGAACTCGTTCAAAAAACTGCTACTGCTAAGTTCGATGAAACAATCGAAGTGGCTGTACGTCTCGGCGTAGATCCAAAGAAAGCAGACCAACAAATCCGCGGTGCCGTTGTACTTCCACACGGTACTGGTAAAACACAAAAAGTTCTCGTCTTCGCAAAAGGCGAAAAAGCTAAAGAAGCTGAAGCAGCTGGCGCTGACTATGTCGGTGACTCTGAGTTCATCACGAAAATCCAACAAGGATGGTTCGACTTCGATGTCATCGTTGCGACACCTGACATGATGGGTGAAGTTGGTAAACTCGGTCGCGTTCTCGGACCAAAAGGCCTCATGCCTAACCCGAAAACAGGCACAGTTACGTTTGATGTCGAGAAAGCAATCGCTGACATCAAAGCTGGTAAAGTAGAGTACCGCGTTGACAAAGCCGGTAACATCCACGTACCAGTTGGTAAGAAGTCGTTTGAAGCAACGAAACTCTCTGAGAACATCGAGACAATCATCGAGACACTCATGAAAGTGAAGCCTGCTACTGCAAAAGGAACTTACCTCAAAAACATCGCGCTTTCGTCAACAATGGGTCCTGGAATCCGTGTTGCGACTGCCGACTTCATCAAGTAATCTACTTGAAATAAACTGTTGACAACGTGTGATACCGCTGTTAAAGTAAGACACGTTCAACCGAATATGTTGGATTACCGCAGACAGAAGGTGGACATCGGTCCGTAAACCCTTCCGAGGTGTCTTTGCTCGAACTTGAGCCTGTTGTCACAGGTTTACTTTCAAACAATTACGCCCTCGTATGTCTTCATACGAGGGATTTCTTTTTGAAGAGCAGCCTCTCGTCCGGTACAAGAAATGACTAGGAGGTGCAAACACATGGCAAGCGAAAAAATCGTAGCTCAGAAATCGGCACTCGTCGATGAAATCTCTGAGAAAATGCAAGCGAGCGTTGGAACAATCGTTGTTGACTACCGTGGACTTACAGTTGAAGAAGTGACTACACTCCGTAAATCACTCCGTGACGCTGGAATCGAGTTCAAAGTATACAAAAACGGACTTCTTCGCCGCGCGGCTACTCAGTCTGGTTTTGACGGTCTTGACGAAGTCTTCACAGGTCCTACAGCAGTCGCGTTCTCGAACGAAGACGTTGTCGCTCCAGCGAAGATCTTGAACGACTTCTCGAAAGAGCACAAAGCGCTCGAACTCAAAGGCGGAATCATCGAAGGCAAAGTAACTTCACTTGAAGAAGTGAAAGCTCTTGCAGAACTTCCATCACGCGAAGGTCTTCTCTCGATGCTTCTCAGCGTACTTCAAGCTCCAATCCGTGGGCTCGCAGTCGCAACAAACGCAATCGCAGAACAAAAAGAAGAGCAGTCTGCTTAATTTTTGTCGCGTAGCGTAACCAAACATGTTCACAACATCAAAGGAGGAAAACCATAATGGCTTTCAACAAAGAGCAATTCATCGAAGACCTCAAATCAATGACGGTTCTCGAACTTAACGAACTCGTAAAAACAATCGAAGAAGAATTCGGCGTATCAGCAGCAGCTCCAGTAGCAGTTGCAGGTGCAGGCGCAGCAGCAGCTGAAGAGCAAACTGAATTCGACGTAATCCTCACAAACGCTGGCGCTGGTAAAATCAACGTCATCAAAGCGGTACGTGAACTTACTGGCCTCGGTCTTAAAGAAGCGAAAGCACTCGTTGACGGAACTCCAGCTCCAGTCAAAGAAGGCGTTTCGAAAGAAGACGCAGACGCAGTTAAAGCTAAGCTTGAAGAAGCTGGCGCAACTGTCGAAGTTAAGTAATCTAACTTTTACTTCACAACCTATAGAAGCTCGCCGTGGCGAGCTTCTTTTATTTCCTTGAAGATTGGGTTAGGAGGTTCAACGCATGGGAGATCATTACTATACGAACGATCCGAGTTCGAAAAGTGACCCTGAGACGTGGTCGTATGAGTTGCGAGGGAAGACGTATCGCTTCACCTCGGACCGCGGCGTGTTCTCGAAAGGATCGGTCGATTTTGGGTCACGTCTCTTAATCGAGTCATTTGAAGTGCCTGTCGTTTCGGGCCGTATTTTAGATGTCGGCTGTGGTTACGGTCCAATGGGGATCTCGCTTGCCGACGCCTCTGGGCGTGAAGCACTCCTCGTCGACGTGAACGAGCGGGCGCTCGCTTTGTCCGAACAAAACGCCACCCAGAACGGAGTGACGATTGAGACGCGACTCAGTCACGCTTACGATGCGGTCGGAGAGGAACGGTTCGCCGCAATTGTGACCAATCCTCCGATTCGCGCCGGTAAACAAGTCGTGCATACGATCCTTCGGGACGCGTATGACCATCTTGTGAGTGGTGGTGCACTCTATGTCGTCATTCAAAAGAAACAAGGAGCACCTTCTGCGAAGAAGTTGCTTGAAGACGTGTTTGGTCACGTCGAGACGCTTGCGAAAGAAAAAGGCTATTTCATTTTCCGTGCAATTCGGTCTTGACAAACGGCGAAGTCTTGTTGACTCGCTATAACGTATATGCTAACATTATAAAATGCCATTGGAATGGAATTCGCTTGAAACTGCCGCGTTTGCCGCTTTTTAGACGCGGAAAACGAGCGACATTCAATGACAATGTTCGATTATTACGCCCGAAAAATTCGCTAAAGAATTGGGGGTCTGCGAGGTGAATCAGTTGACTGGTCAACTTGTTCAGTACGGTCGTCACCGTCAGAGAAGAAGCTTTGCCCGTATCAGTGAGGTATTAGAGCTTCCGAATTTGATTGAAATTCAAACTGCTTCGTATGAGTGGTTCTTGCGTGAAGGATTGAAAGAGATGTTTACGGACATTTCGCCAATCTCTGACTTCACAGGAAACCTCGTACTCGAGTTCATCGATTACTCGCTCAGCGAGCCGAAGTACTCGATCGATGAGTCGAAGGAGCGAGACGTTACTTACTCTGCGCCACTTCGCGTAAAAGTACGTCTGCAAAACAAAGAAACAGGTGAATTGAAAGAGCAAGAAGTGTTCATGGGTGATTTCCCGCTCATGACAGAATCAGGAACGTTTATCATTAACGGCGCCGAGCGCGTCATCGTTTCTCAGCTTGTTCGTTCACCGAGCGTTTACTACAACTCGAAACTCGATAAAAATGGTAAGCGTGGTTTCGGTGCGACAGTCATCCCGAACCGTGGTGCATGGCTCGAACTCGAAACAGATGCCAAAGATATCGTGTATGTCCGTATCGACCGTACCCGTAAAATCCCGGTAACGGTGTTGTTGCGTGCGCTCGGATTCGGCACGGACCAAGAAATTATCGACCTTTTAGGCGACGACGAATATCTTCGTAACACCCTTGAAAAAGATAACACCGAGTCGACAGAGAAAGCGTTGATTGAGATTTATGAGCGTCTCCGCCCTGGTGAGCCACCAACGGTTGAGAACGCGAAATCACTTCTCGTCTCACGTTTCTTCGACCCGAAACGCTATGACCTCGCAAACGTTGGTCGCTATAAGATGAACAAAAAGCTTCATCTAAAGAATCGCTTGTTCGGACAGAAGTTGGCGGAAACGCTCGTTGACCCGGAAACAGGCGAAGTGATCGCGGAAGCTGGCACGGTACTTGACCGTCGTAACTTAGATCGTGTTCTTCCACACTTGGAGAACGGTCTTGGCTACATGGACGCAGAGCCGACTGGCGGCGTCGCGGAAGGTGAACCGTTCGGTCTTCAGTCGATTAAAGTCATCTCACCGGATGACCCAGATGGAGAGCGTATTTTGAACATTATCGGTAACGGCAATATCGACCGGAGCGTGAAACATATCACACCGGCCGATATCATCGCATCGATCAACTACTTCTTCAACTTACTTCACGAAGTCGGAACAACAGATGACATCGACCACTTAGGAAACCGTCGTCTTCGTTCAGTCGGAGAGCTTCTCCAAAACCAATTCCGCATCGGTCTTTCGCGGATGGAACGTGTCGTAAAAGAACGGATGTCGATTCAAGACCAAAACGCGATCACACCTCAGGCGCTCATCAACATCCGCCCGGTGATTGCATCACTGAAAGAGTTCTTCGGTAGCTCGCAGTTGTCACAGTTCATGGACCAAACGAACCCGCTCGCAGAATTGACGCACAAGCGTCGTCTGTCTGCACTTGGACCGGGTGGTTTGACGCGTGAGCGTGCCGGCTTCGAAGTTCGAGACGTTCACTATTCGCACTACGGTCGGATGTGTCCAATCGAAACACCAGAAGGACCAAACATCGGACTCATCAACTCACTTTCGTCTTATGCGAAAGTAAACGAGTACGGGTTCATCGAAGCGCCGTACCGTCGTGTTGACCCGGAAACTGGTCTCGTCACAGACGAGATTCAATATATGACGGCGGACGAAGAAGATCTCTACGTCGTCGCCCAGGCGAACATGCCGCTCACGGAAGACGGTCACTTTGCCGACGCACAAGTCCTTTGCCGCTTCCGCGGACAAAACTTGTCAGTTGAGCCGAGCCGAGTCGATTACATGGACGTTTCACCGAAACAGGTTGTTTCTGCCGCAACGGCATGTATCCCGTTCCTTGAGAACGATGACTCGAACCGTGCCCTCATGGGAGCGAACATGCAACGTCAAGCTGTACCACTTCTCCAACCAGATTCACCGATTATCGGGACTGGAATGGAGTACGTGTCAGCGAAAGACTCTGGAGCCGCGATTATCGCCAAGTTCCCAGGTGTCGTCGAGCGTGTCACAGCACGTGAAATCTTGGTCCGTCGCACGTCTGACGTGAACGGGTCTGAAGTTTCAGGTGACCTCGACCGCTACAAACTTCAAAAATATGTCCGCTCGAACCAAGGGACATGCTACAACCAGAAGCCAATCATCGCTGCTGGCGACCGTGTCGAAAAAGGAGAAATCCTTGCTGACGGTCCGTCGATGGATATGGGTGAGCTCGCGCTCGGCCGTAACGTCGTCGTCGCCTTCATGACATGGGACGGTTACAACTATGAGGATGCGATCATCATGAGTGAGCGTCTCGTGAAAGATGATGTGTACACGTCGATTCATATCGAAGAGTACGAATCAGAGTCACGCGATACGAAACTCGGACCTGAGGAAATCACACGTGATATTCCAAACGTCGGTGATGACGCACTTCGCAATTTGGACGATCGTGGGATCATCCGCATCGGTGCGGAAGTCAAGGATGGCGACATCCTCGTCGGTAAAGTAACGCCTAAAGGTGTGACGGAATTGACGGCGGAAGAGCGTCTCTTGCATGCGATCTTCGGTGAGAAGGCACGTGAAGTCCGTGATACGTCACTCCGTGTACCAAACGGTGGCGACGGCATCATCTTGGACGTCAAAGTGTTCGATCGTGAAAACGGTGACGAACTCTCACCAGGCGTGAACCAAATGGTTCGTGTCTACATCGTTCAAAAGCGTAAGATTCACGAAGGGGATAAAATGGCGGGACGTCACGGTAACAAAGGTGTTATCTCGCGCATTCTCCCAGAAGAAGATATGCCATACATGCCAGACGGCACACCAATTGACATCATGCTTAACCCACTTGGTGTTCCATCACGTATGAACATCGGTCAGGTACTCGAACTCCACCTTGGGATGGCGGCGAAGAAGCTCGGCATCAAAGTGGCGACACCTGTATTCGATGGTGCGCGTGAGGAAGACGTATGGGCAACGATTGAAGAAGCTGGAATGGACAAGGATGCCAAGACTCGTCTCTACGACGGTCGTACTGGTGAACCGTTCGATAACCGTGTCTCGGTCGGTGTCATGTACATGATCAAACTCGCGCACATGGTTGATGATAAACTTCACGCTCGTTCGACTGGACCATACTCACTCGTCACGCAACAACCGCTCGGTGGTAAAGCACAGTTCGGTGGACAGCGCTTCGGTGAGATGGAAGTTTGGGCACTTGAAGCGTACGGCGCAGCCTACACGCTCCAAGAAATCTTGACAATCAAGTCGGATGACACGGTCGGTCGTGTGAAAGCATACGAAGCGATCGTGAAAGGCGAGAGCGTTCCGAAAGCGGGCGTTCCTGAATCGTTCCGCGTCTTGATTAAAGAGCTTCAAGCACTCGGTATGGAAGTCAAGATGATGTCTGCGGACGATGAAGAAGTCGAAATGAAAGATGAAGATGACGACAACATCCCGAACGCAACATCGGCGTTAGAACAAGTCGTTCAACCGACTGTTACGGAAGAGGAATAAGGCGAAAAGGGAGGTCGGCCCCTTGGTAGATGTTAATCGATTTGAATATATGAAAATCGGCTTGGCTTCACCGGAGAAGATCCGTTCGTGGTCTTACGGGGAAGTCAAAAAGCCGGAAACAATCAACTATCGTACACTTAAACCAGAGAAGGACGGATTGTTCTGTGAACGAATCTTCGGTCCGACGAAAGACTGGGAATGTTACTGCGGGAAGTACAAACGAATCCGTTATAAAGGAGTCATTTGTGACCGCTGTGGCGTTGAAGTGACGAAAGCGAAAGTGCGTCGCGAGCGTATGGGCCATATCGAGCTCGCGGCACCGGTTTCGCACATCTGGTACTTCAAAGGAATTCCAAGCCGGATGGGCCTTGTGCTCGACATGTCACCACGTGCGCTCGAAGAAGTGATTTACTTCGCGTCGTACGTCGTGACCGAGCCAGGTGACACGCCGCTCGAGAAGAAGCAACTCCTCTCGGAAAAAGAATTCCGTCTCTACCGCGAGAAATACGGTAGCGACTTCAAAGCAGACATGGGTGCGGAAGCGATTCGGACACTCCTTCAAGACGTTCAACTCGAGAAGGAAGTCGGAGAACTCCGCGAAGAATTGAAGACGGTTCAAGGACAGCGTCGTACACGTGCGATCAAACGCCTTGAAGTACTCGATGCATTCTTCACGTCAGGGAACAATCCGGACTGGATGATCCTTGAAGTACTTCCTGTCATCCCGCCAGAGCTTCGCCCGATGGTGCAGCTCGACGGTGGACGCTTCGCGACATCGGACTTGAACGATTTATATCGTCGTGTCATCAACCGTAACAACCGTCTCAAACGTTTGCTCGACCTCGGCGCGCCGAACATCATCGTGCAAAACGAGAAGCGTATGCTTCAAGAAGCGGTTGACGCTTTGATTGATAACGGTCGTCGTGGACGTCCGGTCACAGGTCCTGGTAACCGTCCGCTCAAATCACTTTCACACATGTTGAAAGGGAAACAGGGTCGTTTCCGTCAAAACCTTCTTGGTAAACGGGTCGACTACTCAGGACGTTCGGTTATCGTCGTTGGACCAAACTTGAAGATGTACCAGTGTGGTCTCCCGAAAGAGATGGCACTCGAACTCTTTAAGCCGTTCGTGATGAAAGAACTCGTCGGTCGCGGCATCGCGTCGAACATCAAGAACGCAAAACGCAAGATTGAGAAGATGCAACCTGAAATCTGGGGCGTCCTTGAAGAAGTCATCCGTGAGCATCCGGTTCTCTTGAACCGTGCCCCGACGCTTCACCGTCTCGGAATCCAGGCGTTTGAACCGATTCTCGTAGAAGGTCGCGCGATTCGCCTTCACCCGCTCGTATGTACGGCTTACAACGCCGACTTCGATGGAGACCAAATGGCGGTTCACGTTCCACTTTCTGCAGAAGCGCAAGCGGAAGCTCGTCTTCTCATGCTCGCAGCACAAAACATTTTGAACCCGAAAGATGGAAAACCAGTCGTTACACCATCGCAGGATATGGTCCTCGGTAACTACTACATCTCGCTTGAGCGCGACGATGCCATCGGTCAAGGGAAAGTCATGTCGAACGTCAACGAAGCACTCATCGCGTACCAAAACGGTTACGTCCACTTGCACTCGCGTGTGGCGGTTCCGGCGCGGACACTCAACAACCCGACGTTCACAGACGAACAAAATGAGAAACTATTGATCACGACGGTCGGGAAGATGATCTTCAACGAAATCTTGCCGAACACGTTCCCATACTTGAACGAGCCGTCAATGGAAAACTTGCAGGAAGCAACACCTGACAAGTACTTCATCGACAAAGGTGCGAACGTCGCGGAAGAAATCGCCGCACGTCCACTCGTCGAGCCGTTCAAAAAAGGATTCCTTGGAAAAGTCATCGCGGAAGTGTTCCAGAAGTTTGAAACGACTGAAACAAGCCGCATGCTTGACCGGATGAAAGACCTCGGCTTCAAACACTCGACAAAAGCGGGTGTGACGGTCGGGATCTCGGACATCATCGTTCTTCCGGATAAACAAGAAATCCTCGATGAAGCACAGAAACAAGTCGACCAAATCATGAAATCGTTCCGCCGTGGTCTCATCACTGAAGATGAGCGCTATGAGCGTGTCGTCCGGTCGTGGAACGAAGCGAAAGATGAGATTCAGTCACGCTTGATGAAATCCCTCAACCGCTTGAACCCGATCTTCATGATGTCTGATTCTGGTGCCCGTGGTAACGCGTCCAACTTCACGCAGCTCGCAGGGATGCGTGGTTTGATGGCCGCTCCATCTGGCCGCATCATCGAACTTCCGATCAAATCGTCGTTCCGTGAGGGACTGACGGTTCAAGAGTACTTCATCTCGACGCACGGTGCGCGTAAAGGTCTTGCCGATACAGCCCTTAAGACGGCTGACTCAGGTTACTTGACGCGTCGTCTCGTCGACGTTGCCCAAGATGTCATCATCCGTGAAGAAGATTGTGGAACGGACCGCGGAATCCGCGTCGCCGCTCTCCGCGAAGGCACGGAAGAAATCGAGAGCTTGTATGACCGCCTCGTCGGCCGTACATCGTTCGAGACAGTGGCACATCCGGAAACGGGAGAAGTCATGGTCGAGAAGAACCAACTCATCACCGAAGAGCTTGCCCGTGAAATCGTCGATGCTGGCGTTGAGCGCGTTGAAATCCGTACTGCCTTCACATGTAACACGTCACACGGCGTATGTAAGAAGTGTTACGGACGCAACTTGGCGACCGGTTCGAACGTCGAAGTCGGGGAAGCAGTCGGAATCATCGCCGCGCAATCAATCGGTGAGCCAGGAACGCAGCTTACGATGCGTACCTTCCACACAGGTGGGGTAGCCGGAGATGATATCACACAAGGTCTTCCGCGTATCCAAGAGGTATTTGAGGCCCGTAACCCGAAAGGTCAAGCGGTCATCTCGGAAATCCCGGGTACAGTCATCGACTTCACAGAGTCGCGCGACAAGCGTGAACTCACAGTCGAAGGACTCAGCGAAACACGTTCATACACGATTCCGTTCGGAGCACGTCTCCGTGTCCAAATCGGTGATACGGTCGACGCTGGGGAAGTCTTCACGGAAGGTTCGATCGATCCGAAAGAGTTGCTCACCGTCCGTGGTGTATCGGGTGTTCAGAACTATCTTCTCCAAGAAGTTCAAAAAGTATACCGGATGCAAGGGGTAGAAATCGGCGATAAGCACGTCGAGGTCATGGTTCGCCAAATGCTTCGTCGCGTCAAAGTCATCGAATCAGGTGACACGCCGCTTCTCCCAGGTTCGCTCGTCGATATCAGCGTCTTCAAAGAGGCATGTAAAGATGCTCTCCGCGATGGCAAGAGCCCGGCGACAGCCAAACCGGTCCTTCTCGGAATCACGAAAGCATCGCTTGAGACAGACTCGTTCCTCTCGGCCGCTTCGTTCCAAGAAACGACTCGCGTGTTGACAGACGCTGCCATCAAAGGCAAGCGTGACTATCTCCTCGGTCTCAAAGAGAACGTCATCATCGGTAAGCTCGTTCCTGCTGGTACAGGGATGCCGGTTTACCGCGATGTCGAGCTCAAAGAGGACAAGGCAGAAGTCGCTCTCGAAGACACGACAGTGGAATAAAAACGTCTTGACAGCATTCGTTGGCGGTGCTACTATGATTTAGTGCCGCCAATCGGTTGTTGTCGTAGACAACGGTGTCCAGCAGTCGGCAAGCTACTTGGACGTCACCCGATCTTTCTTCGGAAGGATTTGGCTGCTATCTTTGCCACTTTCAAGGTATAACTCACGTTTTTGCGAGGTCATGGAATGCCTACGCCTCGTAAAAGCGTTTCGTTATGACCTTAAATGAACCACCCGGGTCGGTGGGTCTAGAAAATAGCACAATTCAGGAAGGGAGGATCTTCAAAGATGCCTACTATCAACCAGTTAGTCCGTAAAGGACGTAAATCGAAAGTCGTTAAATCTGACTCTCCAGCACTTAACAAAGGTTACAACAGTTTCATCAAGTCACAAACAAACGTGAGCTCGCCACAAAAACGTGGTGTTTGTACACGTGTTGGTACAATGACTCCGAGGAAACCGAACTCGGCGTTACGTAAGTATGCTCGTGTTCGCTTGACGAACCAAATCGAAGTGACTGCGTACATCCCAGGTATTGGCCACAACCTTCAAGAGCACAGCGTTGTTCTTATTCGTGGAGGACGTGTAAAAGACTTAGCAGGGGTACGTTACCACATCGTTCGTGGTGCGCTTGACACTGCAGGTGTTGACGGACGTATGCAAGGCCGTTCTAAATACGGTACGAAACGTCCGAAAGCTGCGAAGAAGTAATTCTCGCTTACTAAAACTACAACTACTGAAATTTTGAAAGGAGGGTACTCGGATGCGTAAAAACCGTGCAGAACGTCGTGACGTTATCGCAGATCCGATCTACAACTCGAAATTGGTAACTCGCCTCATTAACCGTGTCATGTTAGACGGTAAAAAAGGTACAGCTCAAACTATCATTTACAACGCATTTGGCCTCATCGCTGAACGCTCAGGCAAAGAGCCTATGGAAGTGTTCGAAGAAGCAATGAACAACATCATGCCTGTACTTGAAGTTAAAGCTCGCCGTGTTGGTGGAGCAAACTACCAAGTTCCTGTTGAAGTTCGTCCAGAGCGCCGTACGACACTTGGTCTTCGTTACCTCGTGAACTACGCTCGTCTCCGCAACGAGAAGACGATGGAGCAACGTATCGCGAACGAAATCATGGATGCAGCCAATAACACTGGTGCTTCAGTTAAGAAACGCGAAGACATGCATAAGATGGCAGAAGCGAACAAAGCGTTTGCTCACTATCGTTGGTAATTTAAACGTAAAGTCCACTCCACGTCACCAAGCGGTGGCTTAATGGAGTGGCTTTCGGGTATAATCATATCGTGTGCCAGCACACGAAAAACACATGCGGAAGGAGAATACCCAGTATGGCAAGAGAATTCTCCCTAAAGAATACTCGTAACATCGGGATCATGGCTCACATCGATGCCGGTAAAACGACAACGACTGAACGTATTCTTTATTACACAGGTCGTATCCACAAAATTGGTGAAACTCATGAAGGAGCTTCACAAATGGACTGGATGGAGCAGGAGCAAGAGCGTGGAATCACGATCACTTCTGCAGCGACAACTGCACAGTGGAATGGCCACCGTGTAAACATCATCGATACACCTGGACACGTAGACTTCACAGTTGAAGTTGAGCGTTCACTTCGTGTACTTGATGGCGCAGTAGCAGTACTTGATGCACAATCAGGCGTTGAACCACAAACAGAAACTGTATGGCGTCAAGCGACGACTTACGGTGTTCCACGTGTCGTATTCGTCAACAAGATGGATAAGATCGGTGCGGACTTCTTGTACTCGGTGAAAACACTTCACGAGCGTCTTCAAGCCAATGCACACCCAATCCAACTTCCAATCGGTGCGGAAGACGAATTCAAAGGAATCGTTGACCTCGTCGAAATGAAGACGTACATGTACTCGAACGACCTCGGTACAGACATCGAAGTAATCGAAGGCTTCCCAGCTGACATGGCTGACCAAGCTGAAGAACTTCGCGGTCAATTGATCGAAGCGGTCGCGGACTACAACGAAGAGTTGATGATGAAATACCTCGAAGGCGAAGAGATCTCAATCGAAGAACTCAAAGCTGGTATTCGTAAAGCAACACTCAGCGTAGAATTCTACCCTGTACTCGTTGGTTCGGCCTTCAAAAACAAAGGTGTTCAATTGATGTTGGACGCAGTTGTTGATTACCTCCCATCACCAGTTGATGTTGAGTCAATCAAAGGGGTTAACCTCGATACAGAAGAAGAAATCACGCGTGAACCTTCGGATGAAGCGCCGTTCTCGGCACTCGCATTCAAAGTCATGACTGACCCTTACGTCGGTAAATTGACATTCTTCCGTGTGTACTCTGGTACAGCACAAGCTGGTTCGTATGTGAAGAACTCGACTAAAGGGAAGCGTGAGCGTCTCGGTCGTATCCTTCAAATGCACGCGAACAGCCGTGAAGAAATTCCAATGGTATACGCTGGTGACATCGCCGCAGCTGTTGGTCTTAAAGATACAACGACTGGTGATACGCTTTGCTCAGAGAAAGACAACGTCGTTCTCGAGTCAATGACATTCCCAGAACCGGTTATCTCGGTCGCAATCGAGCCTAAATCGAAAGCTGACCAAGACAAGATGGGTCAAGCCCTCGCGAAACTCGCAGAAGAGGATCCAACATTCCGCACTGAAACAAACCAAGAGACAGGTCAAACGATCATCTCTGGTATGGGTGAGCTTCACCTTGATATCCTCGTTGACCGTATGCGTCGCGAATTCAAAGTAGAAGCAAACGTTGGTGCACCACAAGTTGCTTACCGTGAGACAATCCGTGGCGCTGCGAAGATCGATTCGAAATTCGTACGTCAATCGGGTGGACGCGGTCAGTACGGTCACGTTGTCGTAGAATTCGAGCCGAACGAAGAAGGCGCTGGATTCGCATTCGAGAACAAGATCGTCGGTGGTGTTGTCCCACGTGAATACGTCCCAGCTGTTCAAAACGGGATTGAAGAAGCTCTCGAAAACGGTATCCTCGCTGGCTACCCAGTAGTTGACGTTAAAGCTGCCCTCGTCTTCGGATCGTACCACGATGTCGACTCGAACGAGATGGCGTTTAAAGTTGCTGCTTCGATGGCGGTTAAACAACTTAAGGAACAAGCGAAAGCTGTTATCCTTGAGCCAATGATGCGTGTTGAAGTTGTTATCCCAGAAGAATACTTGGGAGACATCATGGGTGACGTCACGTCACGCCGTGGACGCGTAGAAGGTATGGAAGCACGCGGTAACGCACAAGTCGTTAAGGCGATGGTTCCACTTTCGGAAATGTTCGGATATGCAACGTCACTTCGTTCACGTACACAAGGACGCGGAACGTACTCGATGCACTTCGACCACTACGAAGAAGTACCGAAGTCAATTGCTGAAGAAATCATCAAAAAAGCGAACGGCTAATAACGGTTGTAACGCTGAATTGATTGTTGTAAGCTAAGGAGGACGTATGTTAAAAGTAGCCTACGTCTTCCTAGTTAAATAAAAACTAATTGTCTAATAGAGGAGGAATCTAGAATGGGTAAAGAAAAATTCGACCGTTCTAAACCGCACGTTAACGTTGGTACAATCGGCCACGTCGACCACGGTAAAACTACTTTGACTGCAGCAATCTCTGCTGTACTTTCAAAAGCACAAGGTAAGGCTGCTACGAAGTTTGACCAAATCGATGGTGCTCCTGAAGAGCGCGAGCGCGGTATCACAATCGCAACAGCTCACATCGAGTACGAAACTGAGAAACGCCACTATGCACACGTTGACTGCCCAGGTCACGCTGACTATGTTAAAAACATGATCACTGGTGCTGCACAAATGGACGGCGCGATCCTCGTTGTTTCTGCAACAGATGGCCCAATGCCACAAACACGTGAGCACATCCTTCTTTCACGTCAAGTAGGTGTTCCTTTCATCGTCGTATTCATGAACAAAGTTGACATGGTTGACGACGAAGAACTCCTCGAGCTCGTTGAAATGGAAATCCGTGAACTTCTTTCTGAGTACGACTTCCCAGGCGACGACCTTCCAGTAATCAAAGGTTCAGCACTTGGCGCGCTTAACGGCGAAGCTCAGTGGGAAGAAAAAATCATGGAACTCATGAACGCTGTTGATGAGTACATCCCTGAGCCAGTTCGTGACACGGACAAAGACTTCATGATGCCAGTTGAGGACGTATTCTCAATCACTGGTCGCGGTACTGTAGCGACTGGTCGTGTTGAGCGTGGTGTTCTCCGCGTCAACGACGAAGTTGAAATCGTTGGTCTTACAGAAGAAACGAAGAAAACTGTATGTACTGGTGTAGAGATGTTCCGTAAGCTTCTCGACTACGCTGAAGCTGGCGACAACATCGGTGCACTTCTCCGTGGTGTATCACGCGACGACATCGAGCGTGGACAAGTACTTGCTAAGCCAGGTTCAATCACGCCACACTCGAAGTTCAAAGCTTCAATCTACGTTCTTTCTAAAGAAGAGGGTGGCCGTCACACGCCATTCTTCGCGAACTACCGTCCGCAGTTCTACTTCCGTACAACTGACGTAACAGGTATCGTTCACCTTCCAGAAGGTACTGAAATGGTAATGCCAGGAGACAACATCGAGTTGACGATCGAATTGATTTCTACAATCGCGATCGAAGACGGAACACGTTTCTCAATCCGTGAGGGTGGCCGTACTGTAGGTGCTGGTTCTGTAACACAAATCATCGAGTAATCGATGTTCAAAGCGGTCCGCATTTGCGGATCGCTTTTTTTGTTTAGGTGGCGTCATGGTAAGATAGCACATATGGAATCAAAGGAGCGATGATGATGAAAGAGAAACTAGAGACGCTGTGCCGATTGAACGGAATCGAATGCCGCATCGGGGGTTCGACGTTACTGAAACATCATGGACTCATCGACGTGGCAAATGATTTCGATATTTTTGTAGAACCCGATCAATTTGAGCGACTTGATAACGTGCTCAGTCGAGTTGGGGAAAAGCGTGATTCAAAACCGCATGCCGATTATTTAACAACGTACTTTGGTGAGTATGAAGTTGAAGGGGTGGAGGTCGATGTGATGGCGTCGTTTCGGATGAAGTGCACGGACGGCATCTATACACATCCATACGTCGAGCCCGTGAACGGCTGGATGCATCTCGAGGAGTGGGCCGTGCTTTACACGGTCATGGAGCGAACGGATAAAGTCGACCGTATCAAGGCGTATTTCCACGATCATGCATTCGATAAGGCGATTGTTCGAAAGTGCCTCTTGCGGGCCCCGGATTCGATTGTCGAGCAGGTGATGACGCGGTTTCAAGTTGAAATGAAACGCTAGGTCGAGTTGACACAGGAGTTCGTTTCGAAAATAGTTCAACAAAAGAAAGAAAATAGCTTGCAAATGGCTCGGAATCTTGTTACATTAGTGAACGTTGAATAACTCATCAGACATCCGGCGCGTTCAAAAAAATCAAATCTTGCAATTCATTTGCGGATTCGATATAATGATTAAGTGTTTGTGCGAGTGGTGAGAGACTTTACAGCAGAAAACGGGTCCAATCGTTGATTTGCAATGATCGGATGCCTCTGCAGACACAAGCACGCTGCGATGAAGCGGGAGGTTATGACACGCCAGGCAGCTTTGCCATGGCCGGTGTGGAAATTTCCGCGGAGAACTGTCTATTTTTAAAATAGGCGACAAAGGAGGGAAACTTACATGGCAAATGAAAAAATCCGTATTCGTTTAAAAGCATACGACCATCGCGTTCTCGATCAATCAGCTGAGAAAATCGTTGAAACTGCGAAGCGTTCAGGTGCAAAGGTTTCGGGACCAATCCCGCTTCCAACTGACAAATCGATCTACACGATTCTTCGTGCGGTTCACAAGTACAAAGATGCTCGTGAGCAGTTCGAGATGCGTACACACAAACGCTTGATCGACATCGTCAACCCAACACCAAAAACGGTTGATGCGCTTATGCGCCTCGAATTACCATCAGGTGTTGACATCGAAATCAAACTTTAATTCTTCATATAGTAGATACTAGCCAGAAGAGACAATAATTATTAAACAGGAGGTGTATCTCATGGCTAAAGGAATCTTAGGAACAAAACTCGGTATGACTCAAATCTTCAACGAAGCAGGCGAAGTCGTACCAGTAACAGTAGTTGCTGTCGAAGGAAACGTTGTGCTTCAACTTAAAACAGTTGAAACGGACGGTTACGAAGCAGTCCAACTCGGTTTCAGCGACGTGAAAGAATCACGTCAAAACAAACCGGCAAAAGGTCACGCTGCGAAAGCAAACGCGACACCTAAGCGCTTCATTAAAGAGATTCGTACTTCAGTAGAAGGATACGAAATCGGTCAAGAGATCAAGGCGGACATTTTCGCTGCAGGTGAATTAGTAGACGTTACAGGTACTTCAAAAGGTAAAGGATTCCAAGGTGCGATCAAGCGTCACGGACAATCACGTGGACCAATGGCTCACGGTTCGCGCTACCACCGTCGTCCTGGTTCGATGGGTCCTGTAGCTCCTAACCGCGTATTCAAAGGGAAGCTTCTTCCTGGTCAAATGGGCGGCGAGCGTAAAACGATTCAAAACCTTGAAATTGTTAAAGTTGACGTGGAACGCGGCCTTGTACTCGTTAAAGGCGCAATCCCAGGCGCTCGCAAGTCGAACGTCATCATCAAAACAGCGGTAAAAGGTAACTAATTAACTGCACGGAAAGGAGGAATTACGAATGCCTAAAGTAGCTTTGCTTAACCAAACAGGTTCACAAGTTGGCGAAATCGAATTGGCAGAAGCCATCTTCGGTATCGAGCCAAACGATTCAGTACTTTATGACGCGATCGTCATGCAACAAGCATCACGCCGTCAAGGTACTCACGATACGAAAGGTCGCTCGGAAGTACGCGGTGGCGGCCGTAAACCATGGAAACAAAAGGGAACTGGTCGTGCGCGCCAAGGTTCGATCCGCTCACCACAATGGGTTGGTGGTGGAACAGTCTTCGGTCCAACTCCACGTTCATACGCTTACAAGCTTCCTAAGAAAGTTCGTCGTCTTGCACTTCTCTCGGCTTTGTCGACTAAAGTACAAAACAACGAAATGATCGTCCTCGAAGGCCTTGCTTTCGATGCACCAAAAACAAAAGATATGGCTGCTGTACTTAACAGCCTTTCAGTAGAACGTAAGGCTCTCGTAGTCACAGCGGACTACAATGAGACTATCGCTCTCGCAGCTCGTAACATCCCAGGAGTGACTGTGATCGAAGCAGCAGGCGTGAACGTTCTTGACCTCGTTGCTAACGACAAAGTCATCTTCACTAAAGATGCGGTTGCGAAGGTAGAGGAGGTGCTTGCATAATGGCTCAAGCATACGATATCATCAAACGCCCGATCATCACTGAGCGTTCAGTTAGCCTCATGGAAGCTAACAAATACGTTTTCGAGATCGAAGTTAAAGCGACTAAATCGCAAGTGAAACACGCTATCGAAACAATCTTCAACGTGAAAGTTGCTTCGGTAAACACAATGAACATGAAACCGAAAGCGAAACGTGTCGGTCGTCACTCTGGTTACACATCGCGTCGTAAGAAAGCGATCGTAACTCTTGCTGAAGGCAACACAATCGACTTCCTCGGTTAATTGATTACTTTACAAGAAAAGGAGGGAATCCTCGATGGCAATTAAAAAGTTTAAGCCGACCACTAACGGTCGCCGTAACATGACATCTCTCGACTTTGCAGAGATCACTACGAATCGCCCTGAAAAATCGTTAACTGAAAAGCTTTCGAAAAAAGGCGGACGTAACAACCAAGGTCGTTTGACTGTACGTCACCAAGGTGGCGGACACAAACGTAAATACCGTATCATCGATTTCAAACGTAACAAAGATGGCATCGTCGGACGCGTAGCAACGATCGAGTACGATCCAAACCGTTCAGCGAACATCGCCCTCATCAACTATGCAGATGGTGAGAAACGTTACATCCTCGCTCCTAAAGGGATCAAAGTAGGCATGGAAATCATGGCTGGCCCAGAAGCGGACATCAAAGTAGGGAACGCGTTGCCACTCGCAAACATCCCTGTCGGTACTACTATCCACAACATCGAGCTTAAGCCTGGTAAAGGCGGTCAGCTTGTTCGTGCGGCTGGTGCATCGGCACAAATCCAAGGACGTGACGGCAAGTACGTCATCGTTCGTCTTCAATCAGGTGAATCACGCTTGTTCCTCGGCACTTGCCGCGCGACAGTCGGTTCAGTTGGTAACGAAGAACACGAACTCGTTAACATCGGTAAAGCAGGACGTTCACGTTGGTTAGGCAAACGCCCAACAGTACGTGGTTCTGTCATGAACCCGGTTGATCACCCACACGGTGGTGGTGAAGGTCGTGCGCCAATCGGTCGTTCGGGCCCACTTACTCCTTGGGGTAAACCAGCTCTTGGTCTTAAAACACGTAAGAAAAACAAATCGAGCGACATGTACATTCTCCGTCGCCGTAAGAAATAATCACTACATGATTCTCGGGCGGTTCGAAAGGGCCGTTCCCGAATCATTCCAAAGGGAGGTTCTATCATGGGTCGCAGCTTGAAAAAAGGTCCATTCGCAGATCACCACTTGCTCGCTAAAGTTGACAAACTCAACGAATCTGGTGAGAAGCAGGTTATTAAAACTTGGTCACGTCGCTCGACGATCTTCCCAGAATTCATGGGTCACACGTTCGGTGTACACGATGGTCGCAAACACGTACCAGTATTCGTGACAGAAGACATGGTTGGTCACAAACTTGGTGAGTTCGCTCCAACACGCACGTACAAAGGTCACGGATCAGACAAGAAAACGAAACGGTAATTTGAGGGGAGGTCAAATCCATGCAAGCTAAAGCATCAGCTAATATGGTCCGTCTTGCTCCTCGCAAAGCACGTCTCGTTGTAGACTTAATTCGCGGGAAACAAGTCGGCGAAGCGCTCTCTGTCCTTGCTCACACGAACAAGGCAGCGTCGCCAGTTGTTGAAAAAGTATTGAAGTCGGCAATTGCTAACGCAGAGCACAACTACGATATGAACATTGAGAACCTTGTCGTTACAGAAGCATTTGTTAACGAAGGTCCAACACTCAAACGCTTCCGCCCACGTGCGATGGGTCGCGCAAGCCGTATTAACAAACGCACAAGCCACATCCACATCGTGGTAACTGAAAAATAAGGAGGGATATGTAGTGGGTCAAAAGGTAAATCCGCACGGTCTTCGCGTTGGTATTATCAAAGACTGGGATTCGCGTTGGTACGCTGAGAAAGACTACGCAGATCTCCTTCATGAAGACTTCGTTATTCGTGAATATATCGAAAACAAAATGAAGGATGCTAGTGTTTCTAAAGTAGAAATCGAGCGCGCTGCAAACCGCGTAAACATTTCGCTTCACACTGCGAAACCAGGTATGGTTATCGGTAAAGGTGGTTCGGAAATCGAGTCACTCCGTAAAAACATCACGAAACTTGCAGAAGGCAAACGTGTTCACATCAACGTTGTTGAAGTGAAAAACGCGGACGCTGTTGCAAAACTCGTTGCTGAAAACATCGCTCGTCAATTGGAAGGTCGCGTATCTTTCCGTCGTGCAATGAAGCAATCAATTCAACGTTCGATGCGCACTGGCATCAAAGGGATCAAAACAGAAGTTTCTGGTCGTCTTGGTGGCGCTGACATCGCTCGTTCAGAGAAATACTCGGAAGGAACAGTTCCACTTCACACACTCCGTGCCGATATCGACTACGGAACAGCTGAAGCAGACACAACTTACGGTAAAATCGGAATTAAAGTCTGGTTGTACCATGGTGAAGTTCTTCCAATAAAAAACAACACAGCGAAAAACGCTGAATAATAAACACTCTTTCAGGAAGGAGGCAACACACTATGTTGTTACCTAAACGCGTGAAATATCGTCGTGTACACCGTGGTAAAATGCGCGGGAATGCAAAACGCGGCACAACAGTACATTTCGGTGAATTCGGTCTCCAAGCTCTCGAAGCGAGCTGGATCACAAACCGTCAAATCGAATCAGCACGTATCGCAATGACACGTTATATGAAACGTGGTGGTAAAGTGTGGATCAAGATCTTCCCACACAAACCATACACGAAAAAGCCTCTCGAAGTCCGAATGGGTTCGGGTAAAGGTGCTCCAGAAGGCTGGGTAGCTGTAGTTAAGCCTGGCAAAGTAATGTTCGAAATCGCAGGTGTATCTGAGGAAGTGGCACGTGAGGCACTTCGTCTTGCATCGCACAAACTTCCAGTTAAATGTAAGTTCGTGAAACGTGAAGAAAATGGTGGTGATACGAATGAAAGCAACTGATCTCCGTCAATCAACAACTGAAGAGCTCAACGGTAAAGTCGGCGAGTGGAAAGAAGAACTCTTTAACCTTCGTTTCCAATTAGCTACAGGTCAGCTTGAGAATCCTGCTCGTATCCGTGAAGTACGCAAGTCGATTGCGCGTGCTAAAACGATTCTTCGTGAACGCGAACTCGGCATCAACAACGGCTAATCTAATCGGATTCTTGAAGAGGAGGTAACACTCATGGAACGCAATCAGCGTAAAGTGCTCACTGGACGCGTCGTGTCTGACAAAATGGACAAAACGATCGTCGTTGCAGTTGAAACAAAAGTACGTCATAAGCTTTATGGTAAGCGTGTAAACTACACGAAGAAATTTAAAGCGCATGATGAGAACAATGTCGCTAAAGTTGGCGATATCGTACGCATCGCGGAAACACGTCCACTTTCGAAAGACAAACGTTTCCGTCTCGTAACAGTAATTGAAGAATCAGTAATCATCTAATAACAGTTCGGATCTATAAACATCCGGAGGGAGGTACACTCGCATGATTCAACAAGAATCTCGCTTGAAAGTAGCAGACAACTCTGGCGCGCGTGAACTGTTGACAATTAAAGTCCTCGGTGGTTCAGGTCGTAAGACTGCAAACATCGGTGATATCATCGTCGCGACGGTAAAACAAGCAACACCAGGTGGCGTTGTTAAAAAAGGTGACGTTGTCAGAGCAGTTGTCGTTCGTACAAAACGCGGCGCTCGTCGTAAAGATGGTTCGTACATCCGTTTCGATGAGAACGCAGCAGTCATCATCAAAGATGACAAGAGCCCACGCGGCACACGGATCTTCGGGCCAGTTGCACGTGAACTTCGTGAAAAAGAATTCATGAAGATCGTTTCGTTGGCACCGGAAGTACTTTAATTTCCAATTTCAATCCTATAAGGAGGTGCGCAAACGATGCATGTTAAAAAAGGCGATACAGTCCAGGTAATGTCTGGTAAAGATAAAGGCAAGCAAGGGGTTATCCTCAAAGCGATGCCAAGCAAGAACCGCGTAGTCGTAGAAGGTATCAACGTGATTAAAAAACACTCGAAACCATCACAAGCGAATCCACAAGGCGGTATCCTTGAAATCGAAGCACCAATTCACGTCTCGAACGTCATGCCACTCGACCCGAAAACGGGCAAACCAACTCGTGTTGGTTTCAAAGTAGTCGATGGTAAAAAAGTTCGTGTCGCGAAATCGGGCGAAGTACTCGATAAATAAGAAGAACGTGACGAAAGGAGGTCCATTCGACTATGAACCGTTTGCAAGAGAAGTATAAAAGCGACATCGTGAAAGCGATGATGGATAAATTCAACTATGACTCAGTCATGCAAGTACCGAAGGTCGACAAGATCGTCATCAACATGGGTGTAGGTGACGCTGTTTCGAACTCGAAAGCACTTGATATGGCAGTGGAAGAATTATCAATTCTTTCTGGTCAAAAACCACTCGTAACGAAGGCTAAGAAATCAATCGCTGGTTTCAAACTTCGTGAAGGCATGCCAATCGGAGCGAAAGTAACACTTCGCGGCGAGCGCATGTACGATTTCCTCGACAAATTGGTAACTGTTTCACTTCCACGTGTACGTGACTTCCGCGGTGTATCGAAGAAAGCATTCGACGGACGCGGTAACTACACGCTTGGCGTGAAAGAGCAACTTATTTTCCCTGAGATCGATTACGATAAAGTATCTAAAGTACGCGGTATGGACATCGTTGTTGTTACAACAGCGAACACAGACGAAGAAGCTCGTGAATTGCTCACACTTCTCGGAATGCCATTCCAAAAATAATCTAAAGGGAGGTCGACAACATGGCTAAAAAGTCAATGGTGAATCGCGAAATCAAACGCGAGAAACTCGTTGCCCAGTACGCTGAAAAACGTGCGAAGCTTAAAGCTGAAGGCGATTATATCGGACTCAGCAAATTGCCACGTAACTC
Source organism: Exiguobacterium sp. s150 (assembly GCF_018618435.1). Lineage (NCBI taxonomy): Bacteria > Bacillati > Bacillota > Bacilli > Caryophanales > Exiguobacterium > Exiguobacterium sp. s150. The sequence goes on from NZ_JACSMC010000018.1 coordinate 38,848, forward strand.
GTCACCTGTTCGCTTGCACAACCGTTGCAGCATCACAGGTCGTCCACATGGTTACATGGGTAAATTCGGGATCAGCCGTATCAAGTTCCGTGATCTTGCATACAAAGGTCAAATCCCTGGTGTTAAAAAAGCAAGCTGGTAATCCACTAAAGTGTGAAAGGAGGTACATCGCATGGTAATGACAGACCCAATTGCAGATATGCTTACACGTATCCGTAACGCTAACATGGTTCGCCATGAAAAATTGGAGCTTCCAGCTTCGAACATCAAACGTGAGGTTGCAGAGATCCTCAAGCGTGAAGGTTTCATTCGCGATGTTGAATATATCGAGGACGCTAAACAAGGTACACTTCGTCTTTTCCTTAAATATGGAGCAAGCAACGAACGTGTTATCACTGGTCTCAAACGTATTTCGAAACCAGGTCTTCGCGTATATGCAAAAGCAGATGAAGTACCAAAAGTACTCGGAGGACTCGGTATCGCAGTTCTTTCGACATCAAAAGGTCTTATGACTGATAAAGAAGCTCGCCAACAACAAGTCGGCGGCGAAGTGATCGCCTACATCTGGTAAGTCACTTTTCTAACAAGAACGGAGGTGTAATCAATGTCACGTATTGGTAAAAAACCAGTTACGATTCCAGCTGGCGTTACTGTCACGGTTGCAGAAGACAACACGGTCACAGTAAAAGGTGCTAAAGGTGAACTTTCGCTTTCAGCTAACCCAGCATTGGAAATCAAAGTTGAAGAGAACGAATTGACTGTCGTTCGTCCGGATGACTCGAAAGAGAACCGTACGATCCACGGTACGACACGTGCCCTTATCGCCAACATGGTGGAAGGTGTGTCTAACGGATTCCAGAAAACACTTGAGATCTCAGGGGTTGGTTACCGTGCTGCTAAGCAAGGGAACAAACTCGTCCTCAGCCTCGGTTACTCGCACCCAATCGAGTACGTTGCTGAAGAAGGTATCGAGATCGAAGTACCTTCAAACACGCAAATCATCGTAAAAGGGATTAACAAAGAGCGCGTCGGTCACGTTGCTGCTCAAATCCGCTCGTACCGTGCTCCAGAACCTTACAAAGGTAAAGGTGTTCGTTACTCTGATGAACGTATTCGCCGTAAAGAAGGTAAGACTGGTAAGTAATTCGTCACGAAATGAACGGAAAGGAGTGGCATAAATGATCACAAAAGCAGATAAAAATGCAGTTCGTAAAAAGCGTCATGCTCGTGTACGTCGTACGATCTCGGGGACAGCAGTTCGTCCACGTTTGAACGTCTTCCGCTCAAGCAAACACATTTACGTACAACTCATCGATGACGCGTCACAAACAACGCTTGTGTCAGCATCTTCGAAAGATAAAGCTCTCGATCTTACAAACGGTGGTAACGTTGAAGCAGCGAAAGCTGTCGGTAAACTTGCTGCTGAACGTGCACTCGAGAAAGGTATCGACACAGTTGTGTTCGACCGTGGTGGATACCTCTATCATGGCCGCGTCAAAGCTGTTGCTGAAGCAGCTCGTGAAGCAGGTCTTAAATTCTAATAAAAAGGAGGGGACACTCGATGCGCCAGTTAGACGTTAACATGGAACAACTCGAAGAACGCGTTGTTACCGTAAACCGCGTCGCGAAAGTCGTGAAAGGTGGCCGTCGCTTCCGTTTCGCCGCTCTCGTCGTCGTAGGTGACAAAAATGGTCACGTCGGTTTCGGTACAGGTAAGGCACAAGAGGTGCCAGAAGCGATCCGCAAGGCTATTGAAGCCGCTAAGAAAAACATGGTTCAAGTACCAATGGTCGGTACAACGATTCCACACGAAATCACAGGAGTATTCGGAGCAGGTCGTGTATTCATGAAACCAGCTTCTGAAGGTACTGGGGTTATCGCAGGTGGTCCGGTTCGTGCCGTACTCGAACTTGCAGGTGTAGGTGACATCCTTTCGAAATCGTTAGGTTCGAACACACCAATCAACATCGTCCGCGCGACGGTACAAGGCTTGACAGAGCTTAAAAAAGCAGAGGAAGTTGCTAAACTACGCGGTAAAAGCGTAGAAGAACTTCTTAAATAAGGGAGGGAACTAGACATGGCGAAACTCGCAATCACCCTCACACGCAGCATTATTGGCCGTCCTGAGGATCAGCGTGTAACAGTACGTACACTTGGTCTTCGCAAAATGCATCAGACAGTCGTTGTCCCTGACAACGTCGCGATGCGCGGTATGGTCAAAAAAGTGTCGCACCTTGTGACTGTAAAAGAAATCAACGAATAATCAAAAGATCTTATTAAATAAGGAGGTGCCACTATGAAACTCCATGAATTGAAGCCAACTCCAGGTTCACGTCACGAACGCAACCGTGTCGGTCGCGGTATGGCGACTGGTAACGGTAAAACTTCTGGCCGTGGACACAAAGGTCAAAAAGCTCGTTCGGGCGGTGGCGTTCGTCCAGGATTTGAAGGTGGGCAAAACCCACTCTACCGTCGTCTTCCAAAACGCGGTTTCAACAACCCGACTCGTAAAGAGTACGCAGTTGTATCCCTAGACACGCTTAACCGTTTCGAGGCAGGTACTGAAGTAACTCCAGAACTCTTAATCGAGACTGGTGTTGTCAGCTCTGCTAAAGACGGGATCAAAGTACTTGCTAACGGCAAGCTTGAAACGAAATTGACTGTAAAAGCCAACAAATTCTCGGGTGCAGCGAAAGAAGCGATCGAAGCAGCTGGCGGTTCCGTTGAGGTGATCTGATGTTTCAGACGATCTCCAATATGTGGCGCGTGAAAGATATTCGACAGCGTATTCTCTTCACACTCGCAATCATCATCATTTTCCGCATCGGGGCCCATATCCCGGTGCCGATGGTGAATACGGATGTGTTGCGTTTTGACTCAGGTGGTCTTCTCGACTTCCTGAACTTGTTTGGAGGAAATGCTTTACAGAACTTCTCCCTGTTCGCAATGGGGATCATGCCGTACATTACGGCATCGATCGTCGTACAACTCTTACAGATGGATGTCGTTCCGAAGTTTGCCGAATGGGCAAAACAAGGAGAGGCGGGTCGTAAGAAGTTAGCGACGGTCACGCGCTATGGGACGATCATCTTAGGATTTATTCAAGCGACTTCGTTGTCGTTTGGGTTCAACCGCCTCTACCCAGGTCTCGTCAATGAGACGTGGGGAACGGCTACCTACTTTGTGATCGCGATTGTACTCACTGCAGGTACAGCGTTCTTGATGTTCTTAGGTGAGATGACGACGGAGAGAGGTGTTGGGAATGGTATTTCCATCATTATCTTCGCCGGTATCGTCGCTGGGTTCCCAAGAATCTTCACGCAGATTTATGAGACGAAGCTCCAAAATGCTGGAGACGCGTTATTCATTAACGTTGTTTACTTGGTTGTATTGGCACTCGTTATTTTGGCTGTGACGGTTGGGATCATTTATGTTCAACAAGCGGCACGCAAAATTCCGATTCAATATGCGAAGCGTACGGCGAACCGCACCCCTGTGGGCGGTCAGTCAACGCACTTGCCAATCAAGCTAAACGCGGCTGGTGTTATCCCGGTTATCTTCGCGATTTCCTTCATGGTGACACCGCCAACTGTTGCAAGCTTCATTGCTTCTCCTGAAACGACGCAGAAGTTGCAGACCTACTTCGATACGACAGCTCCGATTGGAATGTCCATCTATGTAGCGCTCATCATCGCGTTCGCTTACTTCTATACATTCGTTCAGGTTAACCCGGAACAGATGGCAGAAAACTTGCAGAAGCAAGGTGGTTATATCCCTGGGATTCGTCCTGGGGCGCAAACAGAACAGTACATCACGAAGTTGCTTTATCGATTGACGTTCTTCGGGGCGATCTTCTTATCGGTCGTCGCGATCATGCCGACAATCTTCATTAAGCTTGCCGGTCTCCCAACTTCGGTGCAAATCGGAGGAACGAGCTTGTTGATCGTCATCGGGGTAGCCCTCGAGACGATGAAACAAATCGAAAGCCAACTCGTAAAACGACACTACAAAGGCTTTATCCGTTAAAGCGGAAGGAAGGGTAAACCCTTCCTTCCTGTCGTGTTACGACTAGTTCGTGAAAAACAAAACTGGAGGCTAACTGAGATGAATCTAGTACTCATGGGCTTACCGGGTGCAGGGAAAGGGACTCAAGCGTCGAAAATCGTCGAAGAGTACCAAATCCCACACATTTCGACAGGCGACATGTTTCGTGCGGCAATCAAAGGCGGAACGCCACTCGGCAAAGAAGCAAAATCGTTCATGGATAAAGGCGAACTCGTACCGGATGAGGTTACAATCGGAATCGTACGTGAGCGCTTGAGTCAAGATGACACGAAGAACGGCTTCCTACTCGATGGATTCCCGCGTACTGTTGCTCAAGCAGAGGCACTCGAAAGTTTGCTTAAAGATTTGGGAAAACAGATTGACCATGTCGTGAACATCGATGTGGATGCGGAAATTCTCGTCCCGCGTTTGACAGGTCGTTGGATCTGCCCGACGTGTGGTGCGACATATCACGTCATCTTCAACCCACCAAAAGTGGAAGGGATTTGTGATGTGGATGGGTCGGCTCTCATGCAACGTGAAGACGATAAAGAGGAAACGGTTCGCCGTCGCCTTGACGTCAACGTCGAGCAATCGAAACCACTCATTGACTTTTACGCTGAAAAAGGGTATCTTCGTACATTGGATGGAGATCGTCCAATCGATGTCGTTTACGCCGATGTCAAAGCGTTACTCGGTGATACTGAATGATCATCACGAAGACGCCTCGTGAAATTGCGATTATGCGTGAGGCTGGGCAAATTGTTGCTCGAACGCACCAGGTGCTTAAACAGCACATCAAACCAGGAATTACAACGCTTGAGCTCGACCGGATTGCGGAAGATTATATTCGCAGCCAAGGTGCAACACCTTCGTTCAAAGGTTACAACGGGTTTACCGGTAGCGTTTGTGCGTCGGTGAATGAAGAGCTTGTTCATGGCATTCCGGGGGAACGGGTATTGAACGACGGAGATATCATCTCCATCGACATCGGTGCCCATTACAACGGATACCATGGAGACTCTGCCTGGACTTATCCAGTCGGAACAATCTCGGACGAGACGCAGCGGTTACTTGACGTAACCGAAGAAAGTCTGTATAAAGGATTGGAGCACGCCAAGGCTGGACAGCGATTAACGGATATCTCGCATGCGATTCAAGCGTATGTCGAGGCACACGATTTTTCTGTCGTCCGCGAATACGTCGGTCATGGTGTCGGTCAAAATTTGCATGAAGAACCGCAAATCCCACACTATGGTCCACCGGGGAAAGGGCCACGCCTGAAGACTGGAATGACGTTAGCTATCGAACCGATGGTGAACGCTGGTCAACGCTATGTTCGAACACTGGCTGACAACTGGACAGTTGTGACAGTGGACGGTAGCATGTGCGCCCACTTTGAGCACACCATCGCCATCACAGACGATGGATACGAGATTTTAACGAAACTCGATTCCGGTGAATGAGGCTCTATTGCTTCGTGCTGATCCGTTACGGATCCTTCTCTCACAGTACAATGCGATAGATCGTCTGTGCTCCTAAATATCTTCATATAGAAAGGGGAATAAATGATGGCGAAACAAGATGTCATTGAAGTGGAAGGCACTGTTGTCGAACCACTTCCAAACGCAATGTTTAAAGTGGAGTTAGAAAACGGCCACACGGTGCTCGCGCACGTCTCAGGGAAAATTCGGATGCACTACATTCGAATCCTTCCAGGTGACCGCGTAACTGTCGAGTTGTCTCCGTACGACTTGACTCGCGGGCGGATTACGTACCGTTACAAGTAACTCCGATTTTTCCAGGAGGAGGGTATAATCATGAAAGTAAGACCGTCGGTAAAACCGATCTGCGAAAAATGTAAAGTTATTCGTCGTAAGGGTAAAGTAATGGTAATTTGCGAAAACCCGAAACACAAACAAAAACAAGGTTAATCTAAGAGGAGGTGCACACATGGCACGTATTGCTGGTGTAGATATTCCACGCGAAAAACGTATCGTTATTTCGCTCACATACATCTTTGGTATTGGTAAAACAAGAGCACAAGAAATTTTGAAGGCTGCAAACGTATCTGAAGATTCACGCACACGTGATTTGACAGAGGACGAAATCAACCGCATCCGTGAAGCAATTGACGGAATCAAAGTTGAAGGTGACCTTCGTCGTGAAGTTTCACTCAACATTAAGCGTTTGATCGAAATCGGCGCATATCGCGGTGTTCGTCACCGTCGTAGTCTCCCTGTTCGCGGTCAAAACACGAAGAACAACTCGCGTACTCGTAAAGGCCCACGCCGTACAGTAGCGAACAAGAAGAAGTAAAGGAGGGAATTGAACAATGGCGAAACGTAAGCAAAACGTACGTTCTAAACGTAAAGTTAAAAAACATGTTGAATCTGGTGTGGTCCACATCCGTTCTACATTCAACAACACAATCATCACAATCACTGATACGCAAGGTAACGCGATCTCATGGGCTACTTCTGGTAACCTTGGATTTAAAGGATCACGTAAATCGACTCCGTTCGCAGCACAATTGGCTGCTGAAACTGCAGCGAAAGTTGCAATGGACAACGGTATGCGCACAGTAGAAGTTAACGTTAAAGGTCCTGGTGCTGGACGCGAAGCGGCTATCCGTGCCCTCCAAGCTACTGGTCTTGAAGTAACTGCAATCCGTGACGTAACACCAGTTCCGCACAACGGTTGCCGCCCTCCAAAACGTCGCCGCGTATAATCGCTTGAGCGTGTGATGGGCATTCCTAGCACGGACAGCATATACAATGCAGTGCAAACTGCATGGCAGGATACACTCAAGGAGGGGTTCAGATGATCGAGATTGAAAAACCAAAGATCGAAACGGTCGAAATCAGCGAGGATGCTACGTTTGGTAAATTCGTAGTCGAACCGCTTGAACGTGGATATGGCACGACTCTTGGTAACTCACTACGTCGAATTTTATTGTCATCGCTTCCTGGTGCAGCGGTAACGGCAGTTCAAATCGATGGCGTGCTTCACGAGTTCTCTACGATTGACGGTGTCGTTGAAGACGTCACACAAATCGTATTAAACCTGAAGAAGTTAGCGCTCAAAGTGTACTCGGACGAAGAGAAGACGCTTGAGATTAACGTTTCAAGTGCCGGTGCTGTCACTGCGGCAGACATTACCCATGATAGCGACGTTGAAATCTTGAATCCTGAGCTCCACATCGCGACTCTCGCTGACAACGCGACGCTTCGCATGCGTTTGACTGCTCGCCGTGGTCGTGGTTACGTCCAGGCAGAAGACAACAAACGTGATGATATGCCGATTGGTGTCATTCCAATCGATTCGATCTACACACCGATTCAGCGTGTAAACTACGAAGTAGATAAAACACGTGTCGGTCAAGACGCTAGCTTCGATAAGCTTCTATTAGACGTGTGGACAGATGGTTCAATCCGTCCGGAAGAAGCGGTATCGCTCGGGGCGAAAATTTTGACAGAACACTTGAACATCTTTGTTGGCTTGACGGACGAAGCTCTCAATGCAGAAATCATGGTCGAGAAAGAAGAAGACCAAAAAGAAAAAGTACTCGAAATGACGATTGAAGAACTCGATCTTTCAGTTCGTTCGTACAACTGCTTGAAGCGCGCCGGCATCAACACTGTTCAAGAACTCGCAAACAAATCAGAGGAAGAGATGATGAAAGTCCGTAACCTCGGACGTAAATCACTCGAAGAAGTTCAACTCAAGTTGGACGAGCTCGGTTTGGGCTTGCGTAAAGAAGACTAAGTTCAACCGAAGGAGGGAAATGTAATGGCTTATTCGAAACTTGGCCGTACAAGCTCACAACGTAAGGCACTTTTGCGTGATCTTGCAACTGACCTTATTATCAACGAGCGCATTCAAACAACTGAACAAAAAGCGAAAGAACTTCGCCCAGTCGTTGAAAAATTGATCACTCTTGGGAAACGTGGCGATCTTCATGCCCGTCGTCAAGTTGCTTCATTCGTTCGCAAAGAGAACGCTGGAGAAAAAGACGCAATCCAAAAATTGTTCGAAGACGTGGCACCACGCTACGCTGAACGTCAAGGTGGATACACGCGCATCATGAAAGTCGGCCCACGCCGCGGTGATGGTGCAGAAGTTGTAATCATCGAACTCGTCTAATTCATTAGGCAGTCAACAGGGCATGCGGTGACGTATTGCCCTGTTTCCACATCGAAAGGAGTCGGCCCATGGAACCTCAAATTATGGTACGCGATATCGTGTTTCGTTACCCGGGACAAACCGAGCCTGCCCTTAACGGGTTGTCGCTCGATGTATACAAAGGGGAATGGCTCGCCATCGTCGGCCATAACGGTTCTGGCAAGTCGACTTTAACGAAATTGTGGAACGGGCTTTTGCTTCCCCAAGAAGGAGAGGTCCGGGTAGAGTCACTCGATCCGACGGACGCCACAGACGTGTGGGACGTCCGGAAACGGGTCGGTGTCGTCTTCCAAAATCCTGACAACCAGTTTGTCGGGGCGACCGTGCGCGATGATGTGGCATTCTCTCTCGAAAACATGGGACTTCCACGTCAAGAAATGGTTCGTCGAATTGATGACAGTCTAGCGCGCGTTGGATTATCGGAACTAGCGGACCGTGAACCGCATCAGTTATCCGGTGGACAAAAGCAGCGTGTTGCGATTGCTTCGGCTCTCGCAATGCGCCCGCATGTCCTCGTGCTCGATGAAGCGACCTCGATGCTCGACCCGATTGGGCGCAAAGAGGTGTTACAAACGGTACGACAGCTCGTCTCGGAAGGGATGACCGTTGTCGCCATTACCCACGAGCTCGACGAAGTGTTGTTTGCTGACCGTATCATTGCCCTGTCTAAAGGCGAAATTGCCATGACAGGCACTCCTGAAGACGTGTTTCAACGTCCGGACGCATTACGTGCCATTCAACTGGATGTGCCGTTCATTGTCAGGATGCAACTCGAACTGAAGGAACGCGGCATTCCACTCGATCGTCTGATGCTACAACATTCGGAGTTGGTGAATCATCTATGCCGATTAGCATTGAAGAAGTGACCTATTTGTACCAATTGAATACTCCGTTTGAACGAACCGCGCTGCGCGATGTGAATGTATCCATTCCGTCGGGAGCGCTTGTTGCGTTTCTTGGCCATACCGGCTCAGGGAAGTCGACACTCGTCCAACATTTGAACGGATTGTTGCGCCCGACGAAAGGGCGTGTCGTCGTCGATGACATCGAAGTCCGGGCCATCACGAAACGTCGTGACAAAAAAGAAAGCTTACTACCGCTTCGGCGCCGCGTTGGGCTCGTCTTCCAATCTCCCGAACATCAGCTGTTCGAAGAGACGGTCGAACGCGACGTCATGTTTGGTCCGCGCAACTTCGGCGCGACCGAGGCCGAAGCGAAAGAACGGGCCCATAAAGCCTTACGTCTCGTCGGGCTAGACGAGTCGCTGTGGACCCGTTCACCATTTGACTTGTCTGGGGGTCAGATGCGTCGTGTGGCGATTGCAGGCGTGCTTGCAAGCCGTCCAGACGTCCTCGTCGTCGATGAGCCGACAGCAGGACTCGATCCGCTCGGGCGCCGCGACATGCTCAGTTTGTTCAAACGCTTAAAACATGAACTGGATTTGACACTCATCCTCGTGTCGCACGACATGGACGATGTCTTGACGTATGCCGAGCGTGTCGTCGTGATGGAACGCGGCGCTGTCGCCTTCGACGGGGATCCGTTCGACTTATTCCGTGATGAAGCGCTCGTCACGTCGTTACAACTCGACGTTCCGAACGTGCTCCGGATGGCCCAAGCGTTCGAGCCGACGTTCGGGACAATCCCGCCGGCATTACGGACCGAGGCGGAACTTGCCGATTGGATTGCGCTGCATCTTCGGAAGGAGGGGTCCGTTTGATTATCGGGCAATATATCCCGGGACACTCGTGGCTCCATTCGCTCGACGCCCGGGCGAAGACGTTGTTCGTCCTCTTGTTTATCCCGATTGTCTTCTTGGCGGATAACTTATGGACGAACGTATTTTTGCTGGCGTTCACGTTGTTCGCCGTCAAACTGTCCCAACTGTCGTGGCGTTTTCTGTGGAACGGTTTACGGATGATCCTGTTCTTGATTATCTTCACGCTGTTCTTGCAACTGTTCTTCAATCGGGACGGGCAGTTGCTCCTTTCGATCGGGCCGTTTGCGATTTACTCGGAAGGGATTCGGATGGGGATGATCGTCTCGCTCCGTTTCTTCTATCTCGTCATGCTGACGACGCTCGTGACGCTCACGACGACACCGATGGAACTGACCGACTCGATCGAGGCCGGACTCCGTCCGCTCGAACGGTTCAAAGTGCCGGCCCATGAGATCGCCCTCATGTTGTCCATCTCACTTCGTTTCTTGCCGACGCTTGCCGACGAGACCGATCGCATCATGAAAGCCCAACAAGCTCGCGGCGTCGATTTGAAGAGCGGCCCCGTTAAAGACCGGTTGAAGGCGGTCGTCCCACTCATGATTCCGTTATTCGTATCGGCGTTTAAACGGGCTGAGGATCTCGCCACGGCGATGGAGGCCCGCGGGTATCGTGGGGGGGAAGGACGGACAAGATGGCGTGAGATGACGTGGCATCGCCGTGATACGGGCTTACTCGTCGCGTTCGTCGTGTTGACACTCATCTTATTAGGATTGCGAGGGATTGGATGAGACGGATTAAATTGACGATCGCTTATGACGGGACGAACTACGCAGGCTATCAAGTACAACCGAACGGCAACACGATTCAAGCCGAGGTCGAGGCCGTGCTAGCGCGGATGCATGGGCAACGCGTTAAAGTCGTCGCCTCAGGCCGCACCGATGCACGTGTTCACGCGAAAGGCCAAGTGCTCCACTTTGACACGCAGTTACAAATGCCGGCGGACCGGTTCGTCAAAGCGTTGAACGCGATGCTACCGGACGACATCCATGCTTGTTCGGCGGAAGAGACCGAAACGTCATTTCACGCCCGTTACGGGGCGAAGCGGAAGGAGTATCGGTACGTCATCCGCCAGGACGTGGATCCGTTTCGTCGGCACCATGCCGTGACGGTGACATATCCGCTCGACGTCGAGCGGATGCGACAAGCACTCGCTCACTTGGTCGGGACGCATGACTTCACGTCGTTCTCCGTGACGAAGGCGGAAGTCGAGGATCGTGTCCGGACCATCTATGAGGCAGAGCTCGTCGAAACCGGGGAAGAGATGTACTTCCGGTTCGTCGGGTCGGGGTTCCTATACAATCAAGTCCGCATCATGGTCGGCACCGTGCTTGACGTCGGCCGCGGGAAGTATGAGCCTCGGGACATCGAGCGAATGTTGGCGGAAAAAGACCGTCGGGTTGCTGGAATTACGGCACCGCCGCACGGCCTTTATTTATGGAATGTGAATTATGAAAAAGTAGATTGACATTCCCCTTATAAAATCGTATCATATTCATTGGCATTTCATTTTCATATTGAGAGATGAACCACAATCTTAGCCCCGTAAACTAGGATTATGATAAAGCATCACCCAAGCAGTAAAAAAATTAAGCGAACAGACATTTTAGGAGGTATTCCACATGCGCACGACATTCATGGCAAAAGCATCTGAAGTAGAACGCAAATGGCTCCTTATCGACGCAGAAGGCAAAACACTTGGTCGTTTGACTAGTGAAGTAGCATCACTTCTTCGCGGTAAGCACAAGCCGACTTTCACACCACACGTTGATTGCGGAGACCACGTCATCATCATCAACGCTGAGAAAATTCACTTAACTGGTAACAAGTTGAATGACAAGATCTACTACCGTCATTCAGGTCATCCAGGCGGTTTGAAATCACAAACTGCAAAAGAGCTTCTTGCAAAACGCCCAGAGCGTATGCTTGAACTCGCGATCAAAGGGATGCTTCCAAAAGGATCACTCGGTCGTCAATCATTCAATAAACTCCACGTTTACGCTGGAGCTGAGCACAAGCACGAAGCACAAAAACCAGAAGTTTACGAACTTCGCGGTTAATCGGGACACAGGGAGGAACTAAACGATGGCAGATGTACGTTACTACGGAACAGGCCGCCGCAAACACTCGGTGGCTCGCGTTCACCTCGTTGCAGGTGACGGTAAAGTTGTTGTAAATGGCCGTGATATCTCAGAATACTTCGGTCATGAGACTTTGATCATGATGGCTAAATCACCACTCGTATTGACTGAAACAGAAGGTAAATACGATGTAATCGTTAACGTTAACGGTGGTGGATACACTGGACAAGCTGGAGCGATTCGCCACGGCGTATCACGTGCGCTTCTTCAAGCGGACCCAGAATTCCGTCCAGGCCTCAAAGAAAAAGGCTTCTTGACTCGTGACGCACGTATGAAAGAGCGTAAAAAATACGGTCTTAAAGCAGCACGTCGCGCACCACAGTTCTCGAAGCGTTAATCTTCGGGCAAGTTGGTCTTTTACTCTCCCCCTTTCTGGGTGGAGAGTTTTTTGTATGCAATTTACCGATTTCTGTTTCATCAAGAAAACGCTTTTTTTGATATACTGTTAGCGAGACAGAAATTAGGGGGAAATGACATGCTTACAGTCGAACAAGTTCGTGAAGAATTAGCGGGGTTAGTCGATCCGACAATTAACCGTACGCTTGGAGATACAGCTGGTGTGAAAGACATCCGAATCAAAGAAGATTACGTGAGTGTGAAAGTGGCGCTCGGTCAAACCGGGAGCGGCGAACAGTTGCAACTGCAGCAAGAGATTGTGACACTCTTAAAAGGGAAAGGCTTCAAGACGGTCGGCCTTCGCTTTGAGGCGCTCAATGACGAGAGTTTGAAAGAAGCGACGAAACCGGCTATCTTGCGTGAAAACTCAGGAACGACGTTTATCGCCATCGCCTCAGGTAAAGGTGGCGTTGGTAAATCGACCGTATCCGTCAACTTGGCTGTCGCACTCGCGCGTGCCGGTAAAAAAGTCGGATTGATTGATGCGGACATTTACGGTTTCAGTGTGCCGGACATGCTCGGGATTGAAGAACGTCCGGTCGTGCGCGGAGAGAAGATTATCCCGGTCGAGCGGTTCGGTGTCAAAGTCATCTCGATGGGCTTCTTCGTCGAGGACAATGCGCCGGTCATTTGGCGGGGGCCAATGCTCGGGAAGATGCTCAATAACTTCTTCAATGACGTCGAGTGGGGTGATCTCGATTACCTGCTCCTCGATTTGCCGCCAGGAACGGGTGACGTCGCGCTCGACATCCACTCGATGCTCCCAGCTTGTCAGGAGTTGATCGTGACGACGCCTCACGCCACGGCAGCGTTCGTCGCGGCCCGTGCCGGTGCGATGGCGATTAAGACGAACCATAAAGTACTCGGCATCATCGAGAACATGGCTTACTTCGAGAGCAAGGTGACAGGCGAGAAAGAATACGTCTTTGGTTACGGTGGTGGGGAGAAATTGTCTGAAGCGTTGAAGAGTAAGCTGCTCGCCCAAATCCCGCTCGGCCAACCTTATGACAATGAAGAAGACTTTGCGCCGTCGGTCTACCGTGACGGCCACCCGTTTGAAGCGACTTACGATGAATTGGCACAAGCGGTGATTGAACAAATAGAAGGGTGAATGGTTAACAGATGAAAGTACAAGGTTTTTTACGGTTGTTTTGGACAACACTCGTCTTCGGGACATTATTTGGGTTCGTGATGAACTTGTTGGCGAACCCGGGTTATTTAGTGAGTCAGTCATGGGCCGCCATCGTGACGGCACTCAGTTATTCAAGCACGTGGACCGGAATCAGCATGATGGGCTTTTTTGCTTATTTGATCGTGCATCGTGTCGGACTGGATTTATTTCGTGGACCGAGGCTTTGGAATCGTGTCCAAGTGCTCTTGATCGCCTTCGCCTTATTTGATGCAGTCTACCTTCGTATGCTTGCGTTTAGTAACGATCATATGTGGCGCTATATCGGAGAGATGGTCGTGTTAGTCATCGTCTCTTGGATTGTCGCGACGAGCAAGGCGAGACAGACGAATGCGAGTGCGTTTATCCCGACCCTCTTCTTGATGATTGTCATCACGTTGATTGAATGGATTCCTGCGCTTCAAACGACAGATGAGGTCGCGCTTCTTTGGCCGGCCTTAGCGACGCTTGTGTTCGCGAACGCGTATCAAGTGTTGATGTTGCATCGGTTCCAGGCGCCTGTTGAGGCACCGGTCGAGGCGCGTCAGCCAAAAGGTTCGAAAAAACGTGTCACGTCAAAGTCGTCTTAACTGAAAAGTCGAGAAAGGGGAACGTCCGACTGGATGTTTCCCCTTTTTTTGCTACAGGAATGATCAGGCGAAAGAAATGCAAAAAACAATAAAGTTTTTTTAGAAAAACAGTTGACGAATATTAGGGGCGCTGATATATTAATAAACGTCGCTGCTGTTCCTTTCGGAACATCAGAAAGTAAGTGAAAAAAATAATAAAAAGTGATTGACTTTCACAAGTCGAATCGCTATTATTAAAAAGTCGCTAACACGACAACGAATTGGTCTTTGAAAACTGAACGATGAGGCAAAAATAAGTTTTACAATTTTTGAATGAAGCGCAAGCTTCGTCATTTCAAGAGCTATATCAAATTCTTTGGAGAGTTTGATCCTGGCTCAGGACGAACGCTGGCGGC